>DAHF01000069.1:12030-30163 GCA_002495845.1 Sulfolobus sp. UBA167 | reverse complement strand
TTATATTTGTAAAATGATTTTGGATCTACCGTTACGGAGGGGACTTTCTCCCTCCCAGGTTAAGGTAAAAAGTAAAAATGAATATTTCCCGCAAATTAAAACATAAAAAAAGGATAGTCCTAAACTATCCTAAACTAAAAACAATTTGCATACGTTCCCCGGCTTGGACGATCTCCTCAGCCTTTAAGGGTATAGAAAGTGTTTTGTTTGCCCCGTGGAAATCTCATGACATGAAGGTTTCTTTGATAATATCTTCCGAGAACCCGGTGCTGGAGAACGACATAAAGAGTGTCCTAAATGACGTCAAGGTATTCTACATGAAATACGTTCCAGGACATGGAGAGAGTGAACGCGAGAGGCACAAGGCATTTGACGAGCTCTCAAGGATGAAAAAAGAAATAGAGGATGCTGATGCAATCATTTACGCTAGATCTTACGGGGTCTTCTCAAGAAGGGGCTGGGAAGAATTCAGGAAGTTCTTCTCAATTCCCTTAGTAATCTCCACTGAAGCTATAATAAAAACATTGAAGAGACACGACGCAAAGAACGTCTTCCTTGTAACACCATATAACCAGTTCAGGCACGACTTTGAGGTCAAGTGGTTGAGGGATCTGAAGTTGAAAGTGATAGGTTCGGTAGCCCTTGGGAGGACCGGAGGACCTGCAATAGCTTCCACCCCCCATGAACTGGTCATAGACGCTGTGAGAATAGGCCACAGAAACGTTGAGGCAGACTCCATATACGTTGCTTGCACGATACTTTCCACGATACCTATTTTAGATAAATTAAAAGGAGAAAAGCCAGTAATTACTGCAGCCTCAGCAATATTAGAGGAATTAGAAAATGTGCGACAAAGAAGTAGCTAAGATCCTTTTCGACAATTGCAAAATAGATGAATGCAGAAAGGCGGTCAAGTTCTTCACCGACGACCTTTGTCAGACCAAGAGACAGACGCTTGACATAATAGATAACGTACCTAAAGGGTGGAGCGGGCTCTACAAGATGGTGAGGACATTCATGAGGGAAAGCAAGTCCGTGTTCAAAGGCTTCGCTTTCGAGGACGAGATAGATGCACTGATAGATAACGGATACATGAACGCGTTAAAAGGAAACCTACATTCTGCAGAGGAGTCCAACAGATTCTTAATGGAGAGGATTTTCCTTTCAATCTTAGTGGAGAATACGACGAGGGACTACGAGGAGATCCTGCGGAGTAGACTGTGGCATAAGATGGTGGACTCAGGATATACTATACTCCACTTCGGAGAGGTCGTAGGAAGGCTCAAGAAAGCAACGGGAGGAAAACCTCCGTTAAACGAGGAGACTATCTATATCATCGGTAGGCCGGTATGTAGGAAACACTTAGAGTACCCACAGTTTTCCAAGCACATAGAGGACTTGCCTATACAAGAGAGGTTAAAGTGCAGGTGTGGAAAGGAAGCCGATTACATGACCCTAGCTATGCCCAAAGTGAGCGCATTGATAGGGATAGGTTGTTACATACTCGGATACCCGAGCGAAAGGTTTGAGAACATATACTCCAACATCTCTAGGATAATTCACCCTTATGGACTTGTAAGGATGGAGAAGAACAGAGCAGTGTTGCTTTGGTTCAGAGACTACTTCATGATAGTTTCTGAGCTGAAGAAGGCAATCCAACTAAAAGGTAATAAAGAAAGGGAGAAAGTAGAAGAGAAAGAAAGGGGAGATGAGAAGACAAAGTCGAAAAAGAAGAAAGGTAAAAGTAATCCTAAAAAGAGAAATAGAAAGAGGTAAGTCTAAACAGTTTGAACGCTATCTAGAAATGAAGACATTTTTTTAAAAAAACGTTGTTAGTTTGTATTTTATAGTAATATTGATACAAAATTATACTTTTCATAAATTAAAGATTAAAAAGAAGTACTTAGCCACATAATCGTTCGACTCGTGAGAAGCTGTAGCAAGGGCCTTCGAATTTAAGCCTAATAACCACTTTTTATCTATGAGGATCGAATCATTCAGCGGGGTCATTAAAGGAGTTGAGGTTCATAGGGTCCTTTTGAACGAACCTAAGCCTATAATAAAGCTAGAAACAGAAGGGCTTTCTCCATCTAGCCCACCGCC
This sequence comes from Sulfolobus sp. UBA167, assembly GCA_002495845.1. Taxonomy (GTDB): domain Archaea; phylum Thermoproteota; class Thermoprotei_A; order Sulfolobales; family Sulfolobaceae; genus Sulfuracidifex. The sequence continues at coordinate 28,060 of DAHF01000069.1, read as the reverse complement.
TTTAGAGGTCAAGGAAGACGTGATCATAGGAAAGGAAAAGTTAGGTGTTGTGATACAGAAGAAGCTTGGGATTAAGGAAAGAGTACTAGGTCTGGGAGAAAGGAGTTATGAGATAGACCGAAGGAGAGCCACGTTCAACTTGTGGAACATCGACGTTGGAGGACGTTACATGTGGTATACAGACCCAATGTACAAAACGATCAATTTCATGATAACCGTGAATGAGGAAGATATTCTTGGAATGCTTTTCAATTCCCCCAGCAAAGGAATAGCAGATATAGGAAACTTAATCTACGATAAGATTAGCATAGGGTTCACAGACAAGAGGCTAGAGTTCCTTGTTTTTAAGGCCGAGAAAATGGAAAGCTTGTTCGAGGCTTTATCGTCGATAGTCGGGAAGCCTTTCATGTTGCCGGAATGGTCTCTTGGATATCAGATAAGCAGGTACTCATATTACCCTTCATCGACCATCCTTGACGTCGTAAGGAAACACGAAAAGGAAGGCGTTAGAGTCTCCGCGATATACCTTGACATAGATTACATGGAAGGGTACAAGATGTTCACTTGGGATAAGGAAAAGTTCCCTGACCCTAAGCAGTTCATAAAGGATCTCCATGGGATGGGGACAAAGGTAATTACCATCTTCAGTCCATGCTTAAAGTTAGACCAGAAGTATCCTCCTTTCAAGGAGGCTATAGGACTATTCGTGGAAAACGAAAACGGAGAAATATACGTCGATGATATGTGGCCTGGGAGATGCGCATGGATAGACTTCTTTTCTGAAGAGGCCAGAACTTGGTGGTCAAAGAAGACGGAGGAGTGGGTCAGGGAATACGACGTGGATGGAATATGGACTGACATGAACGAGCCTGCAGTGTTGGGCAAGGGGACTTTCGGGCTTGCCTACCATAACGGAGTGCAACACGTCCTCCTCCATAATGCTTACGGGTTATTGGAGACTGAAGCCACATTTCACGGGATGAAGAACGCGGGGAAAGAACCTTATATCCTGTCTAGAAGCGCATACAATGGGATACAGAAGTACGCTGTGGTATGGACTGGAGATAACGTGAGTTCTTGGGAAGACTTAAGGCTACAACTATCCCTTACTTTAAGTCTGTCTATCAGCGGAGTGCCCTACGTCGGGTTTGACATAGGAGGATTTTCAGGCAGAGAAGAAGGAGTCAGGACTGGCAGAGACTACGAACTGCTTCTAAGGTATTTCCAAGCCGCGTTATTCATGCCGTTATTTAGAAACCACAAATCCAAAGGAGGGGAAGATCAAGAGATATATCTTTTACCTGATCCATGGAAGACGAAAATAAAGGAAGTTATAAATCTCAGGTACGATTTCATACCTTACCTTTACGGGTTGGTAAAGGAAGCCCATGAGTACGGGCACCCGATCTTAAGACCCCTTCCATATTACTTCCCCCGCGACGATAATGTGTATGTCTGTGACGAGTTCATGGTCGGAGAGAAGTTATTGATGGCTCCCGTGATACAGAAGGGAGCAAACAAGAGGGAAGTATACTTGCCTAAGGGAAGATGGGCATACCTAAACAACGGAGAGGTCTTCGAAGGAAACGGATTCGTGGACTCACCAGACGATTTGCCCATCTTCATAAGATATGGATCTAAGATAGAGCTGAACGAAAGGGTGATAACCTTCAACGAGGAGGGATTTAAGGTCGAGTTAAAGAATAGGACATAGTTCAACGTATATTTTCCCTGCTTATGATATATTTCTCTCATTCTCTGATTAGTACTTAGTTTATTGAACTAAAAATATCAAAGTCTGTTTTTTATCCTTTTGCATGGATTTAGTTTCCGTTTTTCATTGATTCTCTATTCTAGATATGTTTTCACACGCTTCCTTGACCTCTTCTTCCGTGTTGTAAAAATGGGCTGAAATTCTGATTCCCTTCCCCCTAGGAGAGACTATGATTCTGTACTTACTGAACAGTTCCTCCACCGTCTTCCTTGGATCTTTAACCTCGACGGTCACTATACCAGTTCTCTTTTCTTCTGGAGTTAGCACTTTCATTCCCTTATCTTTCAGGCATTCGATGGCCAGCTTTGATAATTCTCTGACTCTACTGTATATCATGGACGAGTTCTCATGAATAATCTCTGCAGCCTTCTTCATCCCAACGAGAGAGACCATAGGATATGTTCCTATTTCAAATCTGCGAGGTCCTTTGTCCGGGGTGAATTTGTAAGGGTTGAACTCTTCATACTCAGAGTCTGCCCTCCACCCATACCACGGTGGATCCTCCAAGAGCCCTTTCCTCACAAACATGAAACCTGAGCCCTGGGGTGACATCATCCATTTGTATCCTCCAGCCACTAGGAAGTCTATTCCATCCTTTTCGACGTCTATGTTGCCTGCTCCTACGGTCTGAATACCGTCAACTAGTAAGAGACTACCATTAGATTTAGCCTCTTTGCCTATCTTAGATAAGTCTGGAGTTACACCAGTCAGAAAGCTGGTAGAGCTTATTGCTATCAGCCTTACGTTTTCATTTAAATTGGAAATAATATCGTCCTCGAATGTCTCTGGGCTGACTTCCACTATTTTCACCTTGATCCCCCTCTTTGACAACTTAAAAGACGCGGAAGTAATCGCTGGAAATTCGCTAGAATCAGTCAATATCTCATCCCCTTCTTTTAATCCTATGCCGTGTATTATCATGTTTATTCCATATGACGTATTCTCTATCAACGACACTTCTTTGACGTGCGAATTTATCAAACGGGAAATGGGCTTCCTGATGTAATTAAGATCCTCCCTTTCCGCGTAGTTAACTGCAATTGTTCCTCCATCTGCAACGTCATACATGAAAGAGAAGGAGTCCATCAATACTGGTAGTGGAGTAGGGGAGATTGCGGCATGGTTCAGATATTTGTACTTCCTCGTCACCGGGACAAGGTCTCGGAACTCCATATAATCTATTTTCATCCTCTAGCACCAAAGACTTCTTTCTTGCATTCTGGGGATTAAAAATATTTCACATTAACGGAACTACGAGTGGAAGATAAACGTGATACATATACATCTTCTTGTTAAATACTTGTTTTTACCTTCTTCGACAAATGGGACGCTGTGAACTACACCGCCCTTACGGGGTTTCTGCTTCACGGCTCTACCTTGCCGGTAACGAAGTAGTGGTGGAGGACTGAGCTCCACTACACTATACATCTACACAAGTCTGAGGGATTCTGTGACGTTCCCCCTCAAGAACGGTAAGGCTAGACAAGACTAACGTTATGAATGACTCTACGTCACATAGATAAGCTCTTTGAAGCGTCAACGCCTTTTGCTCTTCTTGACTACCGCGCTTCCACATACTTCACATTCATTTACCTTGTGCTTGTAGACCTTTCCACAACCTTCACATACGTACTGAAATTCCTTGACGTCGTTGACGCTTCCCTTAGCTTTAACCGATCTGTATTCTATTCCCATTGATTTCAAAACGTTCTGGAGGGAAAAGTCGTCAGTCAATACAAGGCAAGGTCTTAGCTCTAACGCCAACGCTAAGATGGACACGTCGGCTTTAGAAAGCGTATTGTCCCTGACTTGCCTTATGTAATTCATGGCTTCCTTTACGCTTGACTGCTTTGGCTTGAATATGGATATCTTCCCACTTGATATTGCCATATTTAGATTTTGCCTCGAAAAAGAATCTTTCACCTCCTGGATGACTTCCTCGGTCGTATAGACCCTTGGGAAGGCGTTCTCTAGGCCAGCTAGGAAGCCAGCAGTGTCCATGATTATTTTGTCCATAATGACTCCCTCACAGGATCGAGGTCAAAGAATCTCAGAACTTTCGCTTTTGTCTTTAAAGGAAAAATCGTTAGCTCCTCGTTCGTTCTAATCGTCGAAAATACCTCACCGTCAGCAACAATCCTAGCTGTTTGGATGTAACCTTTGTCGAGCATTTTTACCGTTATTGGAACAGCATCAACAACGATAGACCTCAGTGGCTGATATATAGGGTTTACGAAAACAACTTCAAGCACGTCTAGTTTGCTACAAATTAAGTTCCTCGTAATTGACATGCTCCATCCGCTACTTCCCTGCGGAGTCGAGATTAAGATTCCATCACCCTCCACTGTGATCTCAGTAGACCCGAATCTAGCGGAAAGCTGTATTGCCTCCGGTCTATCGAACATGACCCCTATTTCGTTGAAAGCCCTGATTTTCTTTCCATTGTAATCTCCTTCTATGAGGAGATATTCTTCCTCCTTGTAGTCTCCTTCCTTCAATCTGTCGAAAATTTCTCCAACCCTTTCCTTAGGCACGTCCATCAAGAAGCCCCTCCTTCCAGCTTTTACTCCTACTATAGGTTTACCTTCTTTCACTGCCCTAAGAAGAGTTCCATCCCCGCCTATTGCCACGACGAAGTCAGCATCTCCATTATCGGTGTAAGTAAACCCCTTTTCTATGCCTTCCTTCTTCACTTTCTCAACTAACTCAAGGACTGTTTGTGAAGGCTTGCTGATGATTTTAAACTTCATCTAAGATTCAGTAAATGAGGTAGTTATTAATAGTAATCTCAGCCTCTAAACCCAATGGACGGAAAGAGGATATTCTTAGCCAGGGTGATTTACGCCATACAATGGTTTTATCTCGCTCCAATTTTGCCCGAGATCTTGTCGAGGTTTTCCCTTCCACCTTCTTATGCTGGGTTGGTTCCTCTTTCCTTCTTCATTGGTTCCGGCTCGATGCAACTACCATCTGCGTTCATATCTTCCAAGATAGGGCTAAGGAGAAGTTTGACCTTAGGTTTAGTAATTATGTCAGTCTCTCCAATCTTAGTATACGTTTCTGAGTCATTCTATGAGCTATTGCTCTCATACATGATGGCAGGGATAGGTGCGTCCCTTTTCTTCTCCAGCGGAGGGGGACTCCTAGTCCTGCTCAATAAGGACAGACCATCCACGGCCCTGGGAATTTATAATTCTCTCTTCTCCCTTGGGGGACTGTTAGGGTTGAACTGGATATTCCTAGAGAAATCTTATGGACCAATCTCTTTCCTGTTGATATCAGCCCTGACTCTCCTATCTTCCTTACTGTGTTTTTTCACCAAGGCCGACTTAAAGCCTAACTGGAACGTAGTGAAAGACAGGAGGATATTCTATCTAGGGCTTTCCACTTCAGGGGTCTGGGGTGTATACTACGTAATAGGAGAGCTGTTCCCCACTTTCTCGTTGTATTACCTCCATATCCCTGTCACTTCAAGTTCGGAAATAACAAGCCTTCTCCTTTTAGCTTCCATGTTGGGGGGTTCGCTTGGTTTCTTAGGCGACAAAGTTGACAAATTCAAGATTTTTATCCTTTCCTCCCTCGCAGGCACTATACCATCGTTGATGTTATACACTTACTTCTTCATACCAGCAATTTTCATACTTGGTGTTTTCAACGAACTTGCCATATCGATCCTTTATTCTGTGACGTCATACATCGCAAAGGAAGGTTCCAGCGTAGCCCTAGCCGAAGTAAACACGGTGGACATACTGATAGGAATGTCATTACAACCGATAGGAAGCGCAAGCGGTTACTTTATTTGGGTGACAACTCTTGCTATAGCGTTGATTCTCACATCATCAGCACTTAAACTTAAGCTTCACATCTAATTACTAAATTCAAGGGCATAGTCCTACTTTCATTTATTATTGTTAGATCTCCTTCAGTGTTTATCAACCTTATTTTGAATACACGTTGCCTCACACCGTTGTTGATCCTTATCGTAAACCAAGAATTCATTCCCTCTGACAACAAAACGCATTTCCCCCTGACATAAACCGTAGCTGACTTGTTAGGAGGTACTGTTATCTTCTTGTCATTATAGTTTTCTCCAACATACTCCAGACCTCCCTCGATAAGTTTCCTATAAGTTCTAACCCATGCTACCATAAGAAGAGGGAAAGTTGATAAACCGAGTATCAATAAAATCTCAATTAGTTGTTCATCCATAGTAATAACCCATTGTCAAAGATAGATAAGTAAAAGTTTAAATAGTATAAGCTTGTAAAAGAAGCACGGAGGGTATTTAATGGGCGAATATGATATAGCCGTAATAGGAGGAGGGCCAATTGGTCTATTCTCAGCATTTTACGCAGGCTTACGTGATATGAAGGCTGTGGTGATAGAAGCACAAGACGAACTAGGCGGTCAGCTAATAAAATGGTATCCTGAAAAGATGGTCTACGATGTAGGAGGATTCCCTGGGATTCAGGCATATGACTTAGCTATGAACCTAATTGAGCAAGCTAAAATGTTTTCCCCTGAAGTGAGGTTAAATGAGCTAGCTGACCAGCTCGAGAAGACCGATGACGGAATGTGGACAATTAAGACTAACGTAGGATCCTACAAGGCAAAGGCTGTAATGATAGCTGCGGGAATAGGTAAGATAGAGCCAGTAAGACTTGGAGCAAAGGGCGAAATAGAATATGAAAATAAGGGAGTCTTCTACACCGTGAAAAGAAAGAAGGACTTTGAAGGAAAGAGAATCTTAATAGTGGGAGGAGGAGATTCCGCTGTAGATTGGGCCCTAACACTAGCCCCTATAGCTAAGAAGGTATATTTAGCTCACAGAAGGGATCAATTTAGAGCACATGAAAGGAGCGTGAAGGAAATGTATGAGGTAGCTACTGTGTACACATGGCATGAATTAAAGGAAGTCAAGGGAGATGGAACTAAGGTAAACCAAGCTATCATATTCGATAATAGAACGAATGAGGAAAAGACCCTTGATGTCGATGATGTCATCATAAGCATCGGACACAAAGGGGAGCTCGGCAACATGGTCAAGTGGGGTCTGAACATGAAAGGAAGAAGCGTAGTAGTAAACGCAAAGATGGAGACTAACCTGCCCGGAGTTTATGCAGCAGGGGACATTGTAGAACAGGAAGGATCTGCAAAGCTAGCTCTCATAGCTGTAGGATTTGGCCAAGCAGCCATAGCTATAAGTGTTGCTAAGAAATACATAGACCCTCGTGCATCTCTGTTTGCAGGTCACAGCTCAGAGATGAGCAAATTTAAGAAAGAGTAATCATTTCCTTTTTAAAAAATGGTTTTTTGCATCAAGATTGAAAGGAGAAGGTATAATGAGGTAATAAAAAACCTAAAAGTTCACCCTGATTATGCTCCCTTTTTTGAAGGCAACTTCGCTTACATACCTTTGGCAGACCATACAGGAGAGGAATGCAATCCTCCACTTAGATCGAGGACTAAGAAACTAAATCAAATAGTCCCTGGTTTGAGAAGCTACTATATAGTAGGAGAGATAGCTCTGATCACGGATCAAGGGGACGAAAAGGATTACTCTCAGGCTGCATCTTATATCCTCAATATCTACAAGAAGGTAAGGTCTGTGTACCTAAGGAAAAAGGTAACTGGACAGCTCAGAATAAACCAAATCAGCCTTATCGCAGGCAAGGACGATCCGGTGACAGAGTACAAGGAAAATGGATTGAGATTTGTTGTGGACGTATCCAAAGTTTATGTGAATCCTACAATGGCTAACGAGAGAATAAAGGTGAGCGAAAGTCTAAGATCGATCTCAGTTTTAGATGCCTTCGCCGGATATGGACCTTTTTCTCTCCATTTAGCAAGAAAGAAGATTCCAGTAGTAGCAGGCGATCTAAACTTAGATGGACTTTACATGCTGAAGCTCAGCGCGGAGATTAACAAACTTGAAAGGTGGATAGACGTGGTACAATATGATGCTTCATACTTGCCGTTCAGAGACTCGTCGTTCGAAACTGTTATAGCTGACAATCCTACGATTGTGGAAAAATTCAAAGAGGAACTGTGTAGAGTAGGCAAAACAGTAATTTTCTATACTCTAAGTGAAAGCGAGGATGAAGCTTCTAGAAAGATCTTCAAAACGTCATGGATCAGAGTTAACGATTATGCTAAGAACCTCTACATCTTTAAGGGGACGATCAGATGCGATCACGAAAGCCGTTAGGTCTGCTTCCTCCTTCAGCTCCTCTATTAAATCCCTTCTAATGTCCCTAGCAGCCTTATTTGAACGCAACATTAGGGTAGAATCTGAAATAAAACTCGACCTTCTCACTATCAATTTTTCAGTATTAGATAATGAAAGTTCATGAGATCCAACCCCCTGTACTACGTCAATTTTCTCTCCTACTTTCATGACTAAATAGACATACGAACCATCAGTACTTATTATCTGTTTTACTTTTTCGTCTAGATCGGAGAGAGCTTTGTCAGCATTTATACCCAGTATGCAGTCCCCCCTAGGTGTGAGGTAATCATCCTTGGTTATTTCTAGAGTATTCCGATGAGTACCTTTTACATTAAAATGTCCTTTAGCTCTAATCACATCAAGAGCTATCATCTTTAGCCAGTATGAAAGTAAATCCTCTGGTCTCTATAAGCTTGGCTCCCGTACTTTCAGCTACTTTTCTAGCTACTTCATTTACATCGTCTTCAGTAGCTACTTTAACTTTGAGGACAGTATCCTGCTTTAACCTTCTCTTTATTTCGTTAATTATGCCTTCATTTAGTCCGTTTTTCCCTATTCTTATCACTGGATGTGAAGCCCTTACCTTTTTTATCAGTTCCTCTGAGGTCATACCTTCTAATCCAATTACATCTATTACACCGCCTTATTAAGATCTTTGAGTTCACTCTTCTGCTCTCGGTTATCCCTAACACGAGAGGGGTAAAGCATCTCCTACAAAACTTCCTCTTATACTCTACCGGGATCTTCAGTGAATTCTTCCTGGAATACTCCACTGCAAGCATGACATATTTTCTGCCTAATTCCACATTTCCTTTTCTCACTTCTTGGATGGCCATCTCCAAAAGCTCGTATACACGAAACTTTGCTTTCACTGACATAAACAACCTTTTTTATGTTATTGGGGATTAAGGCTTTCATGCTCCTTAACGTGATTTTGCTAGAATCAGCTCTTGAAACCGTCCCTGATGAGATCTTAGATCATCCCTCAGTGAGAAATAACGCTAGGAGAAGGAAAAAGGATCCTAAAAATACTATCCTCGACGTTTCCATCCATTATCATGCTATGAAGGACTTAAAGGAAAAAGAAAAGAGAGGAAGACCTGACATAATACACTTGGCTATGACTCTTCTTCTTACAGACCCTGTCATAAAAGTAAACTTGTACATTCATACCATAAATTCCTTGCTGATAAAAGTGAACTCTGACGTTAGACCTCCGAAGAACTATGAAAGGTTCATAGGTCTCATGGAACAGTTGTTTGAATACGGAAAGGTTCCTCCAGAATCCGATAATCCATTAATTGAAATCACGAAATGCACGCTTGATGACCTGCTATCAAAATATAAGATGGTTCTTCTTACGGAGAACGGAGAGAGAAAAACTCCTGATTATCTTTGCAATTTAGGGGAAGAGTGGATCATAGGTCTGGGAGGATTCCCCCATGGAGACTTCAGTGAGCATATTTACAAGAAAGCAAGCGAGAAGATTTCGATTAGCGATCACGTTCTAGAAACTCAAGGCGTGATCTGTAGAGTAATGGGTTCATGTAACCAGCTTATTGGATGGTCCTGAAAATTTTCCAACTAAAGTTACTACGCCTCCTGCTAAGGCGTCCACTTTCTTTATCTCCAACCCAAAGCTCTCTCCCATTTTGCTAAATATTCTAGACGCACAAAGGGTTGAAACTGCACTGAAGCCTGTTCCGTAAATCCTGAATTCAATTAGACCATTTGAGTCCTTTATTTGGACGTCCCTAATAGGCATCAAGGGCTTTATCGTGTTATAGATTTCCATAAGATCGTTAATATCGTTAGCCTTAGATTTCAGATAACTCCCTATCTGTTCCCCAACTCCCTCACATATTTTCTCATATTCGTTTGGATCCTTCTCATACGCTAGTTTGGTTATATTCTCCAGATACCAAAAGGTAACGGGAACTAGATCCAAAGAACTGGACAGCCTATGATATTCAACTATATTTTCAAGGACCGAAGCGTCCTCTCCTTCCTTAAGAAGCTTAAGAAGGGACTTTATCGCTATGTTAGTTAGAGCATATATAGTATATCCTCTCTTCTTAGCTTCCTGCTCAAGCTCCTCAATCAAATTAGCATCTGCTGCAATGTTAATTCTCGGCATACGAGTCCCAAAAAAAACATTCTTAACTAAACTTATATATCTTTCCATTAGATACACATTTATTTTATTTTAATGTGGCGTAAATGCCACCACATCAAAAAGTATAAACAGAATCAAAGTTACTATAAATCCTCCTAAATACCAGTTATCATCTTTAAACAGAGCTTTTATTAAATCCATTATACTGTTTATCTCCTGTGTCTTTTGTTCCTTGCTCATAATTACCAATATTTAATCTAACATCTTTGATTTTAAGTTTTTCCTGCTTGCTTTACCAAAGATTATTAGTAACAGAGTTACAATGATGTCTCATATGTCGAATAGAAGCGATGATGTAGAGAGGATTCTTCATTACGCTGAGAAGAGAGGATTCGATTACATAGAGTCACGATATCATTCCCTAGACGTTCAAAACTTCAGCGTCCTGAACGGGGTCACAACCAATGTAAACTTCAGTTTGTCCTCAGGGTTTTCTGTCAGAGTAGCTAAAGACAACATGCTATATTTCTTCTCCTCTCCAGATGAGCAGAAACTGAAAGAGAGTTTAAACTATTTTCATCCAATCGATGCAAAACCATGGACACCGTCGATTGAGAAGAACGAAAATCTGTACAAGGGAAACTACGAAGTTGCTCAGAAAATCCCCTTAGATATGATTTCCCTAGAGGAAAAGATAAGGTATATGAAAGGAGTAACTAAAGAGATAACCGACATAAAGATTTCGAGTAAGATCGTTTCATTTGAAATAGATTACATTGAATCTATGGAAGTTAAAGATATAGTCACTTCTGATGGTTCAAAGGTCCACGGAAAAGTGCCCAGAGTATGGAACATTTATTCAATTGTAATGAAAAACGGAGACAGAAGCATAAACTCTTTCGCAGACGAATTGGGTTCGTCTGGCGGATACGAGGTAGTAAACTCGTGGAATTTATCTGAATATTTATCTGGGAAGGTAAAATCATTTGATGAAATTTTGAGCAAGGGTATATCTCCCTCAACGTCAACTCAGGACATAGTATTAAGTGGACAGATAGCAGGAATAATTGCCCACGAGTCAGCTGGGCATCCTTTCGAGGCAGATCGCATCTTAGGCAGAGAAGGAGCACAGGCTGGAATGAGCTATCTAACCGGGAGAGACTTAAGTTCTGATAGGTCCTTCGGAAGTGAAGTTGTCAATGTAGTTGATGATCCCACGCTACCTTATAGCATGGGCTTCTTTCTTTCTGACGATGAAGGAATAACAGCCAGGAGGAAGTTCCTCATCAAGAATGGAATGATAGACGAACTTTTGCAGAGCAGGATCACGTCTGCTAAATTTAACGTGAGAAGCAACGGTTCAGTTAGGGCATCAGATTTCACAGGAGAACCATTGATCAGAATGTCTAACACGTTCTTCCTTCCTTCGTCGATCAAGTTCGAAGAGATGATAGAGGACATAGACGATGGAATATTCATGAAGTCCTTCATGGAATGGAATATAGACGACTTGAGGTGGAGTCAAAGATACGTTGGATTGGAAGCTTATGAGATAAAGAAGGGAGAACTCGGATCTCCAATTCTTTTCCCAGTAATCGAGTCTAATACTAATAAAATATATAATTCGATAGTAGCTGTTGATAACACCTTATCCTTTTACGCTGGGATGTGTGGCAAAGGAGAACCTTCTCAAGGAGTCCCGGTTTGGATGGGCGGACCTGATCTGAAATTAAAAGGAATAAAAGTGAAGAAGTTGGGTGATTAGATGGAAAAGATACTTGAGCGCTTGAATCAGACGTGTGATTCTTATAGTCTCTCTATAACCCAGACCAAATCCACGATGGTAAAGTTCGCAGACTCTAAGGTCACAACAGTTCAAAACTGGAACGTATCAAACGTGTCCATTCTCTTGACTAGAAGAAATAAGTTCCTAACTTCCACGTTTTCTTCCATAGAAGAAATGGAGAAAAGCTTACCATCACTCAATGAAAAACTTGGGTTGTTGGAACCAACTGAACTTGTTCCGACAATAAGTGAGAGCGATAAAATGGTTAGAGTAAGCAACACGGATGAGAGAATAAGCATGGCTATCAATGATCCGTCCCCAATGGTCAAAATTATATTAGATTCTGCAGAGCATCCTCTCTTTGGAACCCTTAACCTAGTGGAGACCACAAGAAAGTTGGTCACGTCTTCTGGCTTTGACGGTGAGGAAACTAGAAATTATTTTGTATCATATTTCAGGAGCATTGATAAGGGAAGGTCTGGGCATTGGTCTACAGTTTCATCTGACTACAGCGATTCCAGTTTATCATCAACAGTGAAGAAGTCAGCGGAATATGCGTCTATAGACGGTGAGGCTACCCTTGATGAAGGTAGACATGATGTGGTATTATCACCTTCAGTCTTAGCTAATTTGGTAGAAATAATAGGTTACATGTCTTCTGCTTACAACCTTATGTCTTCAATGTCATTTCTAGCCAAGTCTAAACCAGGTGATAATGTGGCGTCAAGCAAGTTTACTTTACGTGATATACCTAAGAACAACATGGTGGGAAGCTTCAATTTTGATGATGAAGGTACCTTAACTTTTAACAAACCTATCATTGAAAACGGCACACTTAAGACGTTCCTTTTTAACAATTCTTTAGGGAAAAAATACAATGCTAAATCAACTGGAAATGCTGGGTGGGTAGAACCAAGACCTTGGGCTCTTGAGATAGAAAAAGGTGATGTGAAAGAGGAGTCGTTGTTTGATGGAAATTTGATCTTTTTCAATAATAATTGGTACACCAGACTGCAGAATTACTATGAAGGGCAATTCTCAACTGTAGGAAGGGATGCAATTATAGCGTTCAAGGATGGCAAACCAGTAGGAAGAATAAGGAGAGCGAGGATCTCGGATAAGCTACCCTGTATTATTAAACGAATTGAGAGTCTTTCGAAAGATGTATATAAGCAGATGTGGTGGGAGATAGAAGTACCAACTATATCTCCTTTTGCCTTAATAAAGGACGTCATGATAACAAAAGGTTAAATTCTCATCCTTATTTTTCATCATTTTTCACTAAATACTTAAAAGAAGAGCAAGTCTTTTATGTATACTTCAATATATTATAATGACATTAGAGGTGTCGAGTGAGGTGATGTACCTTGATTTCATTAAAAGGTTTGAATTCAGCCTCGCGAATTTTTTTGTTCACGGGGATAGTCCTTTTACCTTTATCTTTGGTTGAATATTTGTTCGGTTTCTGGTATGGATCGTTCATACTTATAGCAGATTCATACCACGGTTTCATAGATACGTTCTCAGCATTTTTTTATTCAATTGTGCTTAGAATAATATATAGAAAGTCCAAAAGGTTTCCTCTGGGAAAATATAACTTGGAAAGCCTTGGTATACTATTAGCATCAATAGTTGTGCTATTCCTTTCCCTAAACTTGATCATAGATGCCATAAGAGAAAATCAGTCATCTATAAATTCATGGTTCGCCTTATTGACTTGGATCCCTGCCGTAGTGACTTTCAGTATATATATTGCAGAAAGGAAATACAGCTGGATAGGCCTAGTAAGAGCTGACATAGCACACAGCAAGTTTGATGTGCTGACTGAGATAGCTAGTGGATTTGCAATAATCCTAGATAACTCATTGGTTACGCTCCTCATGATCTTGGTAATAGTAGGTTTCGTTATCCTTGACACTGCAAGGGAACTGAAGGAAGCGATAATGTCATTGATAGGAGCTACGCTGGATTCCCCAATACGTGATACAGTCATAGAAAAGATGAGAAAGGTAGGAATAAATGCACTTTCGACGTCGGTCAGAAAAGTAGGATCTTTCTATTCTATATCTGTAGTGATTGGATTACCAAGCAATACAACGCTAAAGGAAGCATACAGAATCAGGAAGAAAGCATACAGAATCATAAATTCAATTGATAATATAGCATTAGTAGAAATAAAAGTCATTCCTCTTAGGAACTTGAAGGCAAAGGGTAAGAGAAAGTCTACATTGAGCCAAATCAAGCATTAAGAGATACATTTTGCCTTATGAGAATTCTAAAACCGGTATTTGTTTACGAAATGCTTTCTTGAGACTTTCGAACATTTTATAACTGAACTACGAGATATCATTGACACACATGATGAAAATCTCTCTATTTAGTAAAGGAAGGGAATTCTTATCTTAGTTTCTCACAAATTCATGGATTAGACCTAATACACCACTTTAGTTGAGATCTATCTCTTTTCCTCTTTTTCTCTAAATGAAAATAACACAAATCTTAATGTCTTGCATAGGTTTTACATAAAAATGATTGAGCTACGACTCATCCAAGGGAAGAGCATATTTTGACCAAGTTCTTTTACTTATACCGCCGAGAATCCTCATAAATGAGGAAAGAAATTATCTCGCTGAGCTTGACTTCCCCTCGACCCCGAACTTACAAAAACTTAAATTACACAATATTAAAGAATTAACTAAAAAGTTAGATTATATCAATTTCTTTTACTTTAGGTAAAATCGACCTCTCTTCAGCTAACTTGTAAAAGGTTTCCAAACCTCTCCTCACTTGTTCTATGGGGACGTTATACTCTTGAATATCAGCCCATATAGTCTTCTTAACTATCTCCTCCTCTAAATCAGCTCCCTGTGATTCCCTCATTATTTTGACGTCCCTAGGTATTATCTCCTCTAAATGAGTCTCGGCGTACTTCTTGCTTCTCTCATAAGTCTCTTTGAATTTCAACGCTAATTCCTTTCCTAAGTCCTTGTTTATCACTACCATACCCATTGGCATTGGAGATCCGTTTGATACGCTCTTCCACATGTCCCACATGCTTGTCACAGGCTTGGCATTTATACCCAACTTCTTCATTGCATACATCATTTTTATTTCATGAACAGCAACTAAAACGTCTCCCTCCTTCCCCAGAGCCTTCATCTCGTCGAGAACACGACGGACTATCACTAACTTTCCATACCTCCCGACAAGCATTTTATAAAGGGTGAACGCAGTGGTATTAGGCCCATGGACTATCAGCCTAGCGTTGGGTAACTCTTCCTGTTTAATGTCTAAAGTAGACAAGACTGGCATTCCAGTAATTCCGTCTATAGCCGAAGCTACGGCGTTTCCCATTATGTAAAAGTAGTCTTGTATGTATGGATACATCGCGGCAGAAGGCACTGAAACGTCGACTTCCCTTTTCAAGACAAGCTCGTTTATATCCTGAACTGTTGGGATGACTTCGAACTCTAAGTTAAAACCTTCAGGTTTTACTTTACCATCCATTAAAGGTATAAAAGGGTACAAATCTCCCGAGTCAGCCAATGCACCAACTTTTATTGTTACCATATTGCCAAATCATAACTCACAGATAAAAAATGTTGGTTACAGTAGGTAGTAAAAACAGCGCAAAGATTGACGCCGTAAAGGAAGCCTTCAAGATAGCTGGAGTTTACCCTGAGGTGCTATCCGTAGAGGTAGAAAGCGGAGTTCCTGCACAGCCTTTATGCGAGGAAACTTTTACTGGAGCTAGGAACAGGGCTCTGAGGTCCATGAAAGCTGCCCAAGCTGACATGGGAATAGGCATAGAGGGAGGTGTATGTGAGAAGAACGGAAGAATGCTCGCTTTCGCAGTAGTTCATGTAGTCAACAGAGAAGGTAAAGAAAACTTCTCCACCTCTGCATCGTTCACCTTGCCAGATAGCATAGCTCAACTCGTCAGAGGAGGTAAGGAACTAGGCGATGCCACCGACATAGTCTTTAAAGTTAAGAACAGCAAAGAGAAGCTCGGTGCTGTAGGACATTTAAGCAAAGGCTTAATAAATAGGACTAATTTATATGTGCAACCTGTACTTCTTGCAATATATCCTTTCATTTAAGGTGAATTGAAATGAGAGTCTTAGT
>DAHF01000069.1:0-12020 GCA_002495845.1 Sulfolobus sp. UBA167 | reverse complement strand
GGAGAAAATGTAGAAATAACGGTAGTTTCCAAGAGCAAAGAGATCTATGAAAACACAATATTTCCAGCTATACTCACAAACGACGTTAGAGTAGAAGACACCGTATTCGATGGAGCGGAAGTAATGAGACGAAAAGGAAACCTCTTCATTGAAGCAGAAGTGAAGAACGTTGACTTACAATCAAAGGAAGTGAAAACAAGTAAGGGGACTTTTGAATATGATTACCTCATCTTAGCTTTAGGGGGAGCGTATGAGGAGAATTTCCAAAAGATAAGCGGGCACGAACACGCTTTCATGCATCACCCCTTGTCTGATTTCTTAAAAATAAAAGAGAAAATTAACTCTACGAATGAAATACATGCGGTAATAGGAAACTATCCAGGAAGCCCGATAGAGGGACCTTCGTATCAGCTAGCTTTAATCATCATGAGCGAAATCAAGAGAAGAGGCATCGAGGGAAATGTTACCTTAGTTACACAAAGTCCCAACGGGATTTTCGGTATGTTACCTGTTAAGGAAATAGCAGAGAACGCTAACAAGCTCTTTGAGAAACATGGAATAAACTTGGTAAAGGGAGATTCCATTGTCGAGGTTAAAAAAGACAAGGTAATTACAAAGAACGGAAAAGAGATAGATTCCAATTTCGTTTCCATTTTACCGAAACTTTCTGCACCAGACCTACTAAAAGGAACCTCAATAGTGAACGAAAAGGGATATGTAGAAGTCGAGCTCCCCTCCTTTAGAACTAAGAAGTTCCAATACGTCTTCGCCGTAGGTGACCTTGCTGAAGGAATGATACAAGCTAGAACTGCCAGAGGAGCCATGATAGCTGGGGAGAATGTTTCTTCTACTCTAGCGAAAGAAATCAAAGGAATAGAAAGGCCTCTATATAAGCAAGGAATAATATGCATGTTCCATGGAGGAGATATAGCGGGCATGCTAAGGTTCGACATAAAGGATAGGCCTCAAGCTAACTTTCTAGTAAACCCAATTTTCAGCAAGCTCAAAATCATATATAGCAGAATGCTGGTATCCTCAGGATTTAACGTACCTTATCATGCAGCACCTTTCTTTTAGCGTAGGCTAAGAACTACATTCCCTTTTTAGACGATTAATATGCAAATATATATACACACATTATTGATCAGTCAGAGTAAAAAGTGAGAAAATTCTAAAGCATGGCGTTGGTCTTACCATATTCAGTAATAATCTTCAGATAATTCAGAATAGTCTATTGTAATATAATAAATCTTTTATTTTGTACAAATCTTTAAAATGTTACTTTGAAACTTAAAATAGGATAGACTATTATATATAATATCTAATAAAATGCTTCTCCTTTAGCTATCTTGGTAAAGAGATAGCCTATTTCCTCAAGTTTTACTGTGTCGTGCTCTGATGGCCTTGGAACAGAAGCCAAGAAAATTCCATAGTCCTCTACTGTATTACCCTTTGGCTCCCCATATGGTGAAAACAGAATGAAATCGTCAGCCTTACTTAGTACCTTTCCTATGAAGGAATCAACCTTAGAATAGAGTGAGCACTTGTCTTCTTTAGTTAGTAATTTTTCAAAGGAAACAATGCTAGCTATTACTGGCTTGCTTTTAGCTTTCTCAAGTATGGCTTCCGCTACTGTCTTGGTTTCCTCTTCTATGTTTACATCTTCTGAGAACGAGAAACTTACCTCACCTAGGCTTGGATTAGTTATAGGTATATTTACTGGAACCGCACCAGTTTGTTGTATAAGGGGAACGCTCTCAATCTTGACGTCTTTCATGAAGGTTTGAGGTATTTCCTTGAAGCCCAAAATCTTAGCCCATGCAGTAAATGGTTTCTTAAGCTCCTTGTTCACAACTACTCCTCTGTAAGTGCTCCCAAACAGCGTGCCTAGAACTCTAGGATTGCACTTCAGAAAACTACTATAACTCAAACTATCTATTCCCAGAAGAATAGGTTTCATTACATTCCACCTAGGATTAGCTTCAACTTCCTTTCAATCTCCTCACGAGGAACTGCTCCTACTACCTCGTCTACCGGATTACCGTCCTTGAAGAACAGTATTGTCGGCAAGCTAAACACACCATATCTCCCAGCGATGTCTGGACTCTCGTCTGAGTTGAGCTTTCCAAAGCCTACTTGAGGATAGTCTGACGCCAGTTCCTCCACAATTGGAGCTAACATTAAGCAAGGAGCGCACCACTCAGCCCAGAAATCCACAATAGCCACTTTGTGGCTTTTAATGAACGTATCAAAATTACTGCTATTTAGATGTTCAACCGTACCATTTGTCTTGTTTGAAATATCTTTTATCTTTTCGTTAAGTAGTTTCTCCAGTTCTGGATCCTTTTCTTCCTGAGTCATACATCACCTTAATCATCCTAGCATAATAAAGTTTTAATGAATTGAGATAATTATACCTTAAATCATGAAATATAAACTAATTTCAAAATATAAGGAAACATAGAGAGTAGCATTGCTTAATATTTGATTAAGATGACAGAATGGTATTATGTACAAACTTGCAGTAATAGGAGGAGGTATAACCGGGTTATGGGCAGGGTTCATGGGAGGAGATAACACAATAGTTCTGGAGAAGGAAAAAACGATAGGAAAGAACTCTCTCTCTAGCCTTTGGTCTATAATGCCTCCCTTATGCGGAGACGCGGAGGAAGAATGTATAGAAGCAGAAAAAGATTACGAAGACATTTGTTCAAATTTAGGTATTTTCTGTAAAAAAACACATATTCTAAAACTTGACAGCTTTACTGGCAAAGGAAGGCAAATAGAAAAGAACGAAATTAGAACTTTTGAACCTCAGATCACTGCTGAACATGCTGAGTTATTTGAAAACGGTATGTTCGTAGAAGGGAATGAGTTCTTCACAAGAATGGAAGACAGCTTAAACATAGACAAGGGAGTCCTTGTTACAAAAATAAACTCTGAAGGAGGTTTGATTACGTCGCTAGAAACAAATAAAGGTGAGATAAAAGCTGAAAAATACATTTTTGCTACTGGATATCTCACTAAAGAGCTTATTAACTTAGACGTTTCATTGCTTAAGGGTCACCTGATCAAAACTAGAAGAATAGGACTCAATGGAATCGTAATTTATAAGGGGAGAATAGCGGTAGAAGGAAGAGAATTATACCTAAATGGGGACTCAACAAGAACTAATGACGGCTCAGTGAACTATGATATCATAAATGAAACAGTGTCAATACTTTCAAATATCCTTAGAATTGACATGCAGAACTTCTCTGTTTCCACTGGTTTCAGAACAGTATCGAGCGACGGTAAACCGTTGGTCAAGAAGATATTCGAAAACGGTGTGGTAATAACCGGATTTAAATTCGGTTTCGCTTTAGCACCTATTTTAGCTAGACAAGGAATCAAGCTTTTAAATATAAGGTGATCTGATGGTGAAAATTGGGATTTCCTTGGAAGATCAAGTGGGAAATACTATCAAGAAATTAGGATATTCATTCCTGGAACTCGAAGGCGACGTGACGGAGTTTAAATATGATAGAAACGAACCGTTGGTAGTCATATGCAGACACGAAAGCTCGGCCGGTAAGCCTTCGTTAACAGTGCATTACCCAGGAAATCCATCTGAAAAAACTATGGGAGGAGAACCTGAAACTCTTGGTTTCTCTTATCCTAGTTTGGGTTCTTCAATATATAGGGAAATTATTAAGATTGACTATAAAATTGATAAAGTGTTCGAGGCTACGCATCATGGGCCTACGACTCAGACTCCTATAGTGTTCGCCGAAGTAGGGAGTTCTGAAGAGATGTGGAAAAACGAAACTCTTGTGAAGAGTCTAGTAGAAGCGGTAATCAGAGGCATAGAAAATGTCGACGCCTGCAACGAGGTAGCTGTAGGTTTGGGAGGACCACATTATGCATATCAATTTTCTTCATTGGCAGAAAAAGAAATCTGTTTAGGCCATATAATTTCTAAGCACTATATTAAATCAGCCAAGGATGATGTAATAAGGCAATCTGTTATCAGATCTAAGGATAAAACAACTAAAGTGATTTTCAATGACTTGAATCAAAAACTGAGATCAAAAATTCAGGAATCATTGAGCGATTTGAACCTTGTCTTTGAGCTTATCTAATGTTTGTTGAGTAAAAAACGGAGTTCCTATAGTTAGAATTTTGCACTCTTCATCACAGCTGATTGTTGTAAGGCTAGCATTAGGAATCTTTATTCCCCAGGCAGAAACGTCGTCCATATCGAGAAAGTCGGAAACAGCAGCCCTTATAGGGTCAGAATGACTTACAGCTATTATCACTCCTTCTTCAGTTCTCCTTAAATCATCGATGAATTCCCTCATCCTTTTCCTCAGAAGCTCCCAGTTTTCTACGCCTTTTATTTCTATTTCTTTTCTAATCAATTTAAGTTTCCAATGTTCGCTAGGTTCAAATTGTTTGTTATTTAGCTCTCCCAGATACCTTTCTTTTAATCTATCGTCAACAATTGGTATCAAACCCGTAACCTCACCCACTATAGTTGCAGTTTGGTAAGCCCTCAGTATCGGGCTCGTGAATATCTTCTTTGGGANNTGGGTAAAGCCTAATGACCTCCCTGCCTGCCCTTTTAGCTTGTTCTCTTCCTTCATCAGTCAAAGGAAAGACATTCAAATCATGGCTGAGTATCCTGTTAACGTTAGATACGCTCTGTCCGTGCCGTATCATCACAATAATTAATACCATTTTCAACACTAACTTTTAGCACTGCATATATTTATAACTTTAAATATCATGGAAGACGAAATAACTTGTGATCTTCTTCAGGAAGAAAGAAAAGACAGGGGAAAAAAACAAAGATAGACCACTGAAGTTGCTGTTTTCCTCTGATCTTCATGCTTCCTATGTTGTATACAGAAAATTTCTTAACGCGGGCAAAATATACTCTGTGGACGTTTTGGTAATAGGGGGAGACTTGGCAGGGAAGAGCCTCAAACCTATAGTAGACCTAGGAAACAATAAATACGAAATAGACGGAGTGACGTATGATGATCAAGCGATAAATAAGATGAAGAAGGACATGGAAAATGTCGGAGTCTATTACGTCGTCATGAGCAAGGAAGAGTTGGAAGAAGCCAAAGCGAACCCGAAGAAGCAGGAAGAGTACTTTAAAATGGCCATAACTAGAACGCTTAGACAATGGATAGAAATAGCAGAAGAGAAATACAAGGGGCTAAACGTTCCGATATTCGTCAATTTAGGTAACGATGATCCTGAATACATGTTCGATGTGCTCAAAGAAGGGGAGAGGTTCAAGGTAGGTGAAAAGGAGATCTTTGACATCAACGGACACGAATTCTTCTCTTATGGATACGTAAACCCCACACCTTGGCATACTTTCAGAGAGAAACCAGAAGAAGAGATCTATAAGGAATTAAAGGAGATCACAGATAAACTTGCAAACCCTCATTCCGCAATATACAACATCCATGCTCCTCCATTTATGACAAACCTTGACAATGCTCCTCTCCTTGATGATAACTTGAGACCAGTAGTTAAAGGAGGAGAGATACAACTAACACACGTGGGTTCTACCTCTATAAGAAAAATAATAGAAGAAACTTCCCCTCTGATAGGTCTACATGGACATGTCCATGAGTCTAGAGGCTTCGATAGAGTTGGCAGATCTCTTCTCCTTAATCCTGGTAGTGAATATAACTCTGGGATACTACATAGCTATCTCGTTGTCATAAATCCTGACGAAATTCAGGCATATCAGTTTATTTCTGGATAAAGCTTTTTAATAAAATAAAACTTTAATTTAGCATATGCAGATTCTTTATTTATGATAATAGAGACAATAAAGGTAGCAAACAAGAATCCTATCTTCATTAACAGAAATTCCACAATAAGGGAAGCAGCAAAGAAAATGAGGGAGAACAACATAAGCTCACTAATAGTAGAAGGAGAGAATCATGAGGTTATCGGTATACTAACTGAAAGGGACGTTACAAGGGCTGTAGGAAACAGAGAAATAGATAAACCAGTAGATGCTTACTCTACTAAGGAGTTGAAAGGGATTGTGGAGGACACTCCCATAGAAGATGCCCTGCTAATTATGATAGAAAACGGAATAAGGCATCTACCTGTGCTAGATAAAGATACAGGAAAAATAAAGGGAATAACTTCTATTAGGGATTTAGTTAACTCTATTTTGGACGTCCACTTCCTTCAGTACGGGAAAAGGTCGGATGAGGTTAAGACAAGCGGAGTGACCTGCCCCATTTGCGGAGCAGAAATAGATGAATACGGTTATTGTAATTGTGGTACAGGTTCAGGCTAATACAGTCGGATTACTTTTTTTAAGGTAACTACTTTCTTCTATTTATGATAATATTTTACGCTATAGGAGAAAGAGAACGTGCAAAGGAATTAGTTAGAATAATTACTAAAACTAGATGGAAGACCATATCGAAACATTCAATAAAAATATCTAGTTCTTCGATTGGTCCGTCGATGGTCATATTTAAGCCTACCATGGCTGGACTAGCTGTTGCATTATGGCTAAAGCAGAGAGCAGAAGAACTTGGAATGACTGCTGCCGTTGGATGGTTTTCCCCTATAGACGGCGTTCCAGAACAAGTACAAGATGCAGTAAAAACTGATTTGAACAAGATTCTTATGAAGAGGCTTGAAGTTCCTTGGTCGCCTTCCTGACATTAATTTTTTCACTGCTTCTCGTTACTATAACGTATTTCGATATTCCCTTCAGTATGTTCAATAGCTTCTCGTAACGTCTTTGATCGAAAGTCATTGCTGATTCATCTATGATGAAAAATGGTGTTGTAAAGTAACTCTTCAGTGAACTAAGTATGAGGATCAGCGCTATTGTTGTCCTTTCTGATGAAGAAAGCTTCTTTATATCAAGATTGACATTATTTCTCCTCACTACTAACTTATTATCATCAGTAATCTCTGCTGTAAGATTAAACTCCATTTCTTTAAGTATAGAGTTAGATATTTTCATGAATTCCTCTTTGGCTGATCTTAGCCTCTTTAGAAAATCTATGTTATACTCTTCTACCTTCTCACTTAGATGCTGAATTTCTCTTTCTTTTTGAGATATTTTTTCTGCTATAAGGGTTGGTATGCCCAAATTCTGCAAATCATAGATAATATCACTTCTCTGCTTCCTCAGCTGATTGATCTTCTCATCAATTGGGGAGAGCTTCATACCAGCTATGCCTTCCCCTGTTCTGTTGAACTTCTCTTCCATCTCTCTCTTCTGCCTCTCAAGGTCTTGGATTTGAAACTGAAGAGTCTCCATTTTTGTTTTCAATGCTTCGTAGGAGCTCATCAGCTGTTCTATATCGTTTTGAACTCGGCCGAAGTCTTTTAATTTCATCTCTAAATCTTGCTTTTTATTATTTAAATTCAATATTTCATTACGCAAGGACTCTAGTGCGTTAGTTTTAGAAGAAAGCTCTTTGGAGATAACCTGAGACCTGGATTTCCACGTTTCAGGATCTACATTACTTCCGCAGACATAGCAGGAAGAAGCATGGCGCTGATCAGCTTCCTTTATCTCTTCTGAAACTCTCTCTAGAACTTTCAGTTCTATCTCTAACTCAGACCTCTTTGAGGTAAGACTCTTTAGTTCGTTCTCTATTCTTTCTAGTTCTTTTTCAATTTCCTGCTTCGTGTCTATCTTTAACTTAGATTCTTTCTCCTTCAGCTCATCTTCAATTTTTTCTAACTTTTTCCTAGTTTTTTCCAATTCCTCTTTTTTAACATTTATTTTACTATTTATCTCGTCTAATTTGTTCTGCCTTGTAATAGATATCGTTTGAACAGTGTTAGATATTATCGCTGATCCTGTTTCCTTCTCTTTTTCTAATTTCTCAATCTGCCTGTCAATAGATACCAACCTTTGCTGAAGCTCTATGGCTATGTTGTAATTCTTTTGCATTTCGTCCCTCGAATTTTTAGCATCTTGTAAAAGCTTTTCTAACTCTTCTTTCTTTGCCTTTATTTCATTTATCTTGGATGTAATAGAAATAAACCACTCTACATTATCCTCTCCAGCTAAAATCTGAACTAGAAGTTTGTTCTCTGGCGAGAAATAAGAAAGAAGAAGTGATCTGTCGTCATCCATAATAAGCTGTTTCTCTTCTATTATGTTTCCCTTGATCCTCTTCATCCTCCTGTAATATTCCTTTGAATCGTCCATGAGATCTATTTCCCCAGAGTCACTAAACACGTTAAGCAGATCCTCAGCTTTAACCGAGCTCGTCAAGAGCGATATCATTGCTTTGCTTAGAGAAGTCTTCCCGTAAGCATTAGGCGCCTCATAAGACGTTACACCAGGGGTGATTTCTAGCTCGAGAGGCTCCGTAATGCCTCCTATGTTTGATACTCTTAACTTCATCTGGATAACCTTAAAAGAAGAAACATATAAAATCTTTCATTTAGCACGAAGCGAGATAAACGATGCAGAAGGAACATCAAGGGTTAGAGGGAAAAGATTTTAAATATATATATAAAAATATATATANNATATATATAATAATATAATCCTTACTTATAGATATACCTATCTATTTTAGATCTTTCATATGATTTGCAGTTATTATATAATTATAGGCCTAGATTAATTAGTATCTTAAGTATTTCTGGATTTTATATAGCAGTTTTTCCTAATTTAGATATAGTATGAACTGCCTCCACTAGTTATATAACTATGACTGATTATCTAAATAAGCTATATTACTCCCATTTTTCATTCCTGATATTCCATTATTTAGGTTATATTGTTTAATTTTTAATTATAGGTTCTATTTAATTAGATATTTATATCTCAATTTCTATTTATATAATAAGATCATGTATATTATATAACACTGTATATATTACAAAACTAACTGTTATCGTTTGTACGCTTTCGGAAGGAACAGTCTTAGTCTAATATTTCCTCAAGGAAAAAACATGACGAGCAAAAAAGAAAAGACTTTTTCCGGAAAAACTATAAGACCTTTTTAACTGTAAGAAGAGCAAAGTCATCAAGATGGACAAGAAAAATCTCTCTGATGTGGAAGACAAGAAAATAACCATAATAGATTCCGATACAGCTAGCGACGATACTACCGCAATCACGCTGGCATCCGCTCTAGGCGATCTAAAAGCCATCACAGTGGTCGCAGGGAACGTGGACTTCAAGAACGAAATAAAGAATGCGCTTTTCACGAAAGAATATCTAGGACTTAACTCCCCAGTTTTCGTGGGTAGTGAAAGACCCATAATGGGGCAATGGAAAACTGTAGAGGAAGTCCATGGAGAAAACGGAATGGGAAGGTTGACCGTTATCGAACCTAAATCGCTACCAGAATCTATTTTCGCGCCTGACGCCATAATCTCTTTAGCTAAACAGTATGAAAGAAAACTAGAGATATTGGCAGTATCTCCCTTAACTAACTTAGCTTTAGCTTACCTTAAGGAGCCCAAACTTCCTAGTCTAGTAAAGAAAGTGTGGATCATGGGAGGAGCATTTACTAGAGGAAACACGACACAATTAGCGGAGTTCAACTTTTGGACTGACCCAGAAGCCGCCCAAATAGTTCTTAGTGCAGGCTTCGATATAACCATAGTTCCATGGGAGGTAACTGAGGAAAGCGCGATCATCTATGATGAGGAGTGGAAAGAGATAGAATCGCTAGGCACGAGAAAGGCTAAGTTATTCATAGAAGCTAACGCTGTAATGAGAGAATTCTCTAAGCTAAAGGAGAACTTGAAAGGAAGCGTCCATCCCGACTCCCTTACTGTAGCCATTGCTCATGATCAAAGCATAGCTATTGAAAGAAGTAGACTTCACGTCAGCGTTGAGACTTGTGGAAGTTCCAGAGGAGGGATGTTAATAGACTGGTACGGAATGACAGGAAAGGAACCGAACGTAGAGTTAGTGACTAGAGCAGACAGGGAGAAGTTCATAAAGTTGCTTATTTCTGTACTTTCAACTTAGAACAGTCGGCATAGACCACTATATTTAGACTCTTCACATCTATTCCTTTCTCTTGTATATCTTTGACCATAGGTCCCACATTTACCTCCATGTCTATTATTTCGTTCATGTCTATACAGAAGACGTTGACGTGAGGCTCTACCTTGGCCTCATACCATTTCATTCCATTTACTTCAAACGAATTTACCAAACCAGCTCCTTTCAGCGTTTCAAGAGTATTATAGACTGTAGAAAGACTTATGCTTGGCTCAGTCTTCTTAAGCTCCTCATATATCTGTTCTCCGTTATAATGACCGTTTCTTAACATGATCTTCATTATCGCTAGCCTTTGCGGTGTGACCTTTAGCCCCTTTCTTCTTAATTCATTGGCGATATCTTCACTCATATCAGTACTGTTATTAAGTAATAATTATTTAAAATTAATGCCGTTTAAGTAGAATAGAATTAACTCATAATTTAAATTTTAGAAAAAATATTTAGTAGTTTATTAAAAATCTTAAGCTAATTTTCTGTTTTAATATAATAACATGAGAATTTATTGATATTATGAGAACACTTCTCTGTTTTTTATATATGCTTATATAGCCTGATGAGTGTAATCTCTCCATGGGTAAGATTCTAGTTGATATATCGGTAGAACCAATAGGAACTTCATCAACTAGCATTTCTAAATATGTTAAAATTGCTTTTGAGGTTCTAAAAAAGAGAGGACTCAAGTTCTACCCTGCACCATCAATGACTACAATAGAACTAGACGATCTGACTTTGTTAGGATCAATAATAAAAGAGATCAATGACAGGCTAGAAAAGGAAGGCGTCAAGAGAGTAGTAACCATTGTGAAAATAGATGACAGAAGGGATAAGGAGAACTCGATAGACCATAAGCTAGATGTAATAAAGATCTAAAAGGATGTAGTATACATCTTAATCTCGAATAGATATTCCCTTACGCTATCGCTTGTCAAGGCTCTCACTACATCTGAAGTCGTTATCAACCCAATGGGCCTTCCAGAGTCGTTTATGACAGGAACACTCTTAATTTTTCTATTCGCCATAAGCTTAGCCGCAGAGGATAGGTCCTCTTCCTCGTATACGACAAAAGGATCTGGATTCATGATCTCCTCCACTTTTACATCACTCTTCGTCCTTAAAAACGGAGAAACGAAAAGCATGTCTGTAGTGGTGACTATACCTTCCAACTTACCATCATCGTTAGTTAAGAGCACTCTTCCCAGTCCTTTCTCTACCATTAGCCTAAAGGAATCATAAATAGAGTCATTAACGTTCAAAGATATAGGATTCCTTATCATGAAATCCTTGACTTTGTGTAAACCTTTTATTTTGCTAGCATAAAATTCAGAAAGATCAGTCTTAATTATCATTCCTATCACTTTTCCTTCTTGAGAAGTTATTATCAACATAGGAACTCTCTTAGACTCAAAGATGTGCGCTGCCTCTAAATACTCTACTCCTTCATTTACTGAAATGAAATCCTTCTGCATGAACTCGGAAACTTTAATGGAAGAGAAAGGTCTCTTCTCCCCATGATAATAAATGAACTTTAAGACATCTTTCTGAGTAACTATTCCAAGCGGAATTCCTTTCTCGTCTGCAACCACAGCTTTGGGAACGTAATCCATCAACATTATCTTAAGCGTTTGCAATAAAGAATCATGAGGCCTGACTATAATAGGTTCTCTAATAAGTCCCATGTAAACATGTTTACATCCCAATGTTTTTAAGTTATTGTGTATCAAGGCTCAGAAAAGCACTATTGAATCAAGGTAAAAAATGAAGCCAGAGATGAAAAATTTTTCAGAAAGCCGTGATGGAATGTCAAGAGAGTTTAGACAAGTAATTAGTGAACTACCCTAACCGATAGACTCAAAATCCAATTAGTAAAAATAATTTTTGTCTGTTAATAGCAACCTATAAGAATTTAGTATAATTAGTGAATCGATTTTACAAAAATTTTTGGAAATTCTCAAGCGTTTATTAGATCTTTTTTCATATTTCTTAAAGATTTACTGAG
>DAHF01000103.1:20754-61752 GCA_002495845.1 Sulfolobus sp. UBA167 | reverse complement strand
AGAGGCGAAGTTTTCCGCCCCCTTGAACCCCCATCTACTATAACGTGTCACAAGACCAAACCTTAAAAAGATGCGGGGGGTGGGATTTGGACCCACGCAGGACTGCTCCAACAGGGCCTAAGCCTGTCCCCTTTGGCCTAACTCGGGCACCCCCGCTCTCCAAAAATACTTCTCCTCCACTGTATTTAAAGATTAATCTCTTATCGTTTCAAGTACGGATACAACGTTCCATATGGAGATTCTAGCGTGCATCGGCATGTTAGGATCTTGACTTATGTCCTCGAGTATTCCTATTGCATTTGCAGCTCGGACTGCGTGGCTTATTCCGTTGTCCTGCAAGTTCCTTATCGCGTCTGTCGCAGCTCTCCTTATATTCCTTGGGACGCTTGTGTCGTTCACTATCTTTTGAAGAAGAATTACAGCTTGCTTTAGCTTAGCCTCGTTATCGTAGGGGGATGCCATGTTTTCACCATACTATTTTTTATCTACTGAGTTTTAGGTTTATTTATGTCCAGCAGAGAACAGAACGTTAAGAAGGCGGCCGACCTCCTAAGGCAAGGTGCCACGATGCTGAGCGATGCCTGCCCCCAGTGCGGGATGCCATTGTTCAGGCTCAAGAACGGAGACGTGTTATGTCCTACACACGGCAAAATTTATTTGGTGAAGAACGACGAAGAGGAGGAGACCATCAAAAAGAACGTGACCATGGATAAAGTTGAAGACGTCTTAGTGAACAACTTATATTACCTCTCAAGCAAGATAAAGGAAGATCCGACTGACCAGGACTCACTCATGCAGGTAATTAGGTACCTCGATGCAATAGAGAGGATAAGGAGAGTTAAGGTAACCTCTCAAGGAGGTAAGTGAAGACCTCTGTCTCCACTTCCAATGCTGGTCTATTGGCGTCGACCACTAAGAAGTTATCCCCCTTGGCTAAACCAAGGTATTTCTCCCTGACCTTTTCAAGCAACCTCCTTTTTTCTGGGAAATCGAATAAATCTCCCTTCTTTATCCTGGACATCGCTACGTTTGGGTTCACGTCCAGGAGTACGGTCAGATTGGGCTGAGGAAATTTAGAATTGACCAAAGTTATCCATTCTTCCTCTATTCCCATCGCGCTCTGGTACGCTATTGTAGAATGGACATATCTATCCGTAACTACGATTTCCGCTCCTTGTTCCTCCATCCACTTAACGTGTATCCTCCTGTCGGCAGAGAAAAGCAAGGTTAGCATTATCGGGTCGTCCCAGCCCATCCTTTCAATCACAGCAGTTAGCTCGGGGGTGAAGGGCTCTTTAGTGTAAATAGCTGCCCTGCCATTCCCCTGAAGCCTTTCTACCAGAGCCTTGGCTAAAGTGGTCTTGCCTGAACCGTCTATTCCCTCTATAGAGATGAGAAACAATCTATGAAAGATAGGTAAACTGGATAATAAGGGTTTTCGGTGAGCAAGAAGCTAGACTTGCATATCATTCCCTGGAAGCCCTGATAGCTATGGCGAAGGCTGCCCTTAAATCTGCATCCTTTATGTTGTTGAAGTGATTCCTCGAACTCGATTTGAACTCATCAACTTTCTTAGCGTCCGGGAAGAACTCCCTCGTAAAGCTAAGGACTTGATGACCGAACACGTTCCCCGTGCCTATCCCTATCAGATGTCTCTTGTGAGGATAAGCGGATATCAGCTTAGCGAAAAGCTCACACAAGGAGGCTACGTCTATCCTGACATAATAATCTATGAGCTCCCCATCTCCTACGACGGCCACGGTATTATAAGGAGGGTTCGTGTCTACCCCTATTAGGAGTTCGTTGAATTTCTCCTTTCTCCTGCTGAGAACTGCGACCTTCCCTATCGCAGGAAGGATGTCTTCCTCAGATTTAACCTTAACCGTTGCATCTATCCCCTTCTCGTCCCCGTCGGTTAGGATTATCCCCCCGTCGTTGACCACTCTGTACCCCTTGGACTTAAGTTCCATTAGAAGTGCATGATATAACTTAGGGTCTCTCACGTTTATTGTGATTCCATCTACCACAGTTTAATTAAGGGAATAACGTTTTAAATATTTTCAGTAACGGTTGGGCAGTGAAGATATCAGAGTTCCTCTTCTCTAGGGGAAACCTAATCTCGATATACGGAAGGTCAGGGTCCGGAAAGACGTCCCTTTCACTGCAAGTAGCTAGCGAAGTATACCCTTCACTTTTCATAGCTGAAGGCAACGACTATATGAAGAAGCCGGTGTTGAGCCATAAAACAAGGTTCGTTGAGGTCTCCTCTGTGTTCGAAATAGCGAAAGCTATAGTCCAAGGGGTCTCTGGTATGAAGCTGGTAGTGATAGACCCGGTAAACAGGTCTTATAGGAGAGAGAGGAACTACATAGACTTCATGAAGCTGATGACTTTGCTTAGCTCCATATCGTTATCTGGCACAAAAGTCCTCCTTTCGTGGGAGATGACATGGAAAAATCAAGTAAGTGGAGAAAAATTCATGAGAAAGACTTCAGACGACGTCGTGCTCACTACTGGTACCAGTCTGATAGGAAATTTAAGGGAATGCAGGTTCAGAATATATCGAGATAAAGTGGTAGGATGCTTATAAGTCTCTTGATAGGTCTTGTCATGTATCTTCCCGCGTTCGCAGCAAACGGAGGGGCTACTTTCGTTAGGAACGGGACTCCAATAGACTTTCACAGGAACTTCACAGACAGAAGGAGGATACTAGGTGACGGAAAATCTTTTGAAGGATTATTGTTGTCCATCACCTTCGGAACCGACGTTGGGATAATTATATCAAGGTTCCTTGGACAGCAGTGGATATGGATAGGCTTAGTTGAGTCCATTTTCGCTATGCTAGGAGACATGGCAGGTGCGTTCATAAAGAGGAGGCTCAACATACCCCGTGGTGGAAGGGCGTGGGGATTGGACCAGCTTGACTTCATACTTGGCTCCACCTTGGCCCTCGTTGTTCTAGGAGAGACCCCCACGCTGTTCCAGTTCGCGTTCGTCGTGGTCGTAGCGTTCCTAATGCACATGGCGACCAACTACGAAGCATATCGATTAAAAATTAAAACTGTCCCATGGTAATAGTTACTGATGCCAAAGCCTGCAAGGGAACAAAGCAAATTTTACAGCCAAGTTATCTCGAGTTATACTACCATAGTCCTTGTGCTCTTACTGTTAGTCGGAATAATGGGAGTGATAGCGTTTCCGTACTACATATCCCCCTTATCCAGCGGTGCTTTCTCTTCAGCACAATATCTAACTGTAGGCGTCATAGTAATAATCATTATTCTCACCAGCATCCTTCTCATGGAAAGAAAACAGAACGACCTTGCTTCTTTTGCTATAATAACAGCTATGATAATCCTGACCATTATGGTATGGAACATATACGGCGTACAAATGGTTAATTCTATATTCCACACATGAAAGAAGACTGGTGATAGAAATGGAAACGTTCAAGGTCAAACTTTCTTCAGGTAGAGAAGTTGAGATAAACGAAGAAGCGGTAACGGTTTTGAATGAGTATGTGAGAACACAGATAACTCTTGAAGAGATGACGAGGAGACTCGGGCTAACCAGCTGGGAGGAGGCATATGAGCTTATAAAGCAAGTCCCGGCATGGGTTATGTGGACTCCAATATCTATCTATAAGAGGACTTAATCTGAATCCACACGGTTTTATGAGAAATACTTAGTATCCAATTACAAGAATTTTCTATAGCTTAAGATCTTTTTTAAAAATGCAGAATTCTTATGTATGGGTAGTAAAACTCATTCCTCGAGAGTTTAATATTAGTTTTAACCCACGGAAGGGAAAACTTAATCTTGTACAAAAAGATTGGAAAAAATGAAAATATTTTGTAAAAAAGTTAAGATACCTTGAGAATGTTCA
The DNA here is from genome assembly GCA_002495845.1 of Sulfolobus sp. UBA167. Classification (GTDB taxonomy): domain Archaea; phylum Thermoproteota; class Thermoprotei_A; order Sulfolobales; family Sulfolobaceae; genus Sulfuracidifex. Next base: position 57,866 of record DAHF01000103.1, on the reverse strand, counting down.
ACTTTAGCTGATTCGTGGTCTCGTCGTATACTATCTTAACCAAGTCTCCTTCCTTTACTTCTATCCTCTGCCTTATCCTAGCTGGTATAGTAATCTGATAATTTCTTGATACCTTTACGATTTCCTCTGTTGACATGTTTTCTCCAGAAAACTTACTGAATACAACTTTATAAATTTTCTTTAAAAAAGTACATCTAGTTATAAAAAACTCTAGGGATGTGATAAAGAAACGTGTATACAAGCGTTAAAAGGTCACTCGAGAATAACTTCTTTATTCAATTTTCAGGCATGTCTTAGAAAAGACGTATCAAGAAAAATGGTTAGTTCCATTGATAACCATTCAAAGGATTTTTCTCGATAGACCTTTAGACCGTCTTATAACAGTCCGGTTTACTTTCATAAATTAGGCCACTCTTCTTCATGTCTTGGATCACCTTGTGGATACTTTCTTTATCCAATGAGCGCTTCTCTGCTTCCTTCTCTATTTTGTTCAGCTTGGCGCATTCCTCCATAGAGGATATGTCATTTATTATTTCCAATACTGTAGTCATCTTGTCCCTAGCGCTCTTGGGTTTCCCGGTCATAATCGTATCTATGTCCATCTTCCCTGACTCCACGTCCAAACCTACGTTCTCCAGGAATATCCTCATGATGTTTATTGCCCTCTCAGCATCGTCGCGGGTGACAACGCTTCTAAGCGACATCTTAGCGTAAGCTTCGCTCATCCTTATCAGGGCTTCCAATTGCCTCGGCGTGATTAAGATTGGAGAGTCCGGGCTCTCGGTGCTCTTTTTCCTCATCTCCACGAAGAAGCTCTGAATTAACTCCTTAGCTTCGTCCGAGATAACGGGCGTTACATATTTTCTTGCATATGCTATATATTTTTTCAACAAATCTATGTCTATGAAGTTATCCAAGTCTTGGCCGCGGTGTACGTTAAGTATGTAGTCTGCAAGAAGCTTATCACTTTCGCTAGGCTTGTCTATCAAAATGAATATGAGGTCGAACCTCGAGAGAATAGTGGGCTGAAGGTTTATGTTATCTGAAATAGACCTTTCTGAGATGTAACGTCCCAGCTTAGGGTTTCCCGCAGCTATAATAGTAGCCCTAGCGTTCAACTTGGCTACTATCCCTGCCTTGGCTATAGACACCGTCTGTTGCTCCATAGCTTCATGGATAGCTACCCTATCTTCATCCCTCATCTTGTCTATTTCATCTATCACAGCTATTCCCCCGTCCGCGAGAACTAAAGCCCCTGCCTCAAGGTAATAGTCTCCGGTGTTCTTCTCCCTCACCACGGCCGCGGTGAGACCAGCTGCGGTCGATCCCTTGCCAGTGGTGTAAACAGATCTTGGGGCTACCCTCGCCGCGAACTGCAACGTCTGTGACTTTGCAGTACCAGGATCGCCTATTATTAGAAGATGTATGTCTCCCCTTATTCTCGTTCCATCCTGCATCAGCTTTGGGACTCCACCAAACAAGGCCAAAGCGACAGCTTCCTTTATCTCATAATGTCCGTAAATTGATGGAGATATCGACGAAATTATCCTTTCCTTTATCCATGGGTCTTTGGCTAATTCCCTGATCTTCTCTTCGTCCTCCTTCGAAATCATAACTTCGTCTAAAACTTTCTGCGAAATCTCAACGCTGTTGACCTTCATGTGAAAATCAAATACCGATCTGATACCCTTCTTCATGGGTATGTCCTCTTTTATTTCTAGCACACCCACCATCTTTATTCTATCCCCAGGCCTTGCTGAGTCGACTAGGTCGTCCTCTAGTATTGCTTCCAACTGCCTAGGCAGTTGTCCTGCAGGTATTTCTTCAGGCTTTTCCTGAATCACTACCTTCTGCCAATCTACTATTTCAGATCTCTCTTTGATCCACTTGAATTGACCTGGTTTGCCACACTTAGGGCACACCGCAGGCATATCAATGGTCTCTTGTAGCTCTTCCCCGTCAGCAGGCCACTCGAACTCGTCTCCACAACCCGGAGGTACGTGTTGGAGCCATATCCTCACAACCCTTTCCTTTACTGGGGTTGCCCTAACTAATATTCCCTCAACGCTGACCAGCTTGTTTATGTCGTCACTACGTATTTTCCTGAGTTGTACCGACCTAGGTACGTTGATCAGCCTTACGTGTACCTTGTTTACTTCTAGCTGATAGTCAGGATCCATCTCGGCTATGTAATCAAAGAGCTTCCTCTCAGCGAGTGGAATTGCGTGCTTAGCGTCTACTATCAGAACGTTTGCTAAGTCCTCACTGTATGACAAGACATCGTTGAAGTCTACTTCAATGCTCTTGTTCCTATACCCTATCATTTTGTTGATCTTTTCAACGTACTTTCTCTCCCCCCTCTTATCCGTGAACGACGTTATGAAGTCTATGAACGAATCTCCTACGTCAATCTGCTTTTCCATTTACTTCACCGCTGATAGAACATAGTATTTCTCTTATAGAGCGAAATATTAAAAGCTCTTCCTCCGTCATCTTCTCCATGACTTTCTCGTCGTTTATGCCTAGGAGGCTCAACTGGACTACCTTCCTGATTCTAAGCGTGGAGATCTCTGAAGCTATGGACATTACCTTTCTCAACTGCTCAAGTGAAGAAATGTCGTTCCTCTCCTTTAAGTAGTACACCAGTTCCTTTACTTTTTGGTATATCCTTTCGTCCGTCTTGGTGAGCGAGGCTGGAACGTTAGGTTTTTGCTTTTCCTGGAATAATATTCTACCAAGGTCGTCCAATGTTAAATAATCAATTATCTTCACTATTCCCTCTTTTTGTAGCGTCTTAGCTAACCAAGCGGGAAGCTCCGCCTCACTCCCCTTATTAAGGTGTATCTCTCCATGGATTGTCTGTCTGGGACCCCACTCCTCTAATACCATCACCTTCCTGGGATCCGAGAGCAAAGAACTCCTAATAGCCTTGATCCTCGTCAGCATCATTATATTAAGCTAGACAATGTAAAGGTAATAACTGTGAACTCATATCCGAAAGTGATACTCACTACGGGCAACAACAAGGGGAGGAAATGTGCAGTCGAGGTTTTAAATAGAGTGATCCCTTATGATGAGGAGGTTAAGGTCGAAGAGGAGGTCAGGAACGTGATCTCAGTATATTCTAAATTGGATCCTCTCACTTTATATGGACTTTTGCGCTCTGCGCCCCCTTCTTCAGCCTTCAAGATATTCCCGCTGATGAAAGCTACAAGTGAAAACGCCAAAGAGGGGATAACTGAAGGCATTAATATGTTAGTAAATAAAAAGATACAGAAATTCTATGTAGAATGCTATAAAAGAGGAGGTTTAGTGGACTGCAGGGAACTGGAAATCGGCATAGGCATGGGTATGAGGGGAAAAGGGACTGTGAACTACCAAGACCCGGACTCGGTGTTGTTCATCAACGTGATGAAAAATTTCATCGGACTCTCACTGCTTAAAAAGGGTCAGGAAAAACTTTCGGCTTCCACTCTTAAGTTAAATACCTGAAAAAAGAATTCCTTTAACATAAGGGTGAAACTTTTGCTGAACAGTGATGGGGAGAATAACAAGTCAACCACTAAGGATATCCTGAACGATGTGATAGGCTCTCAGTCTTCAATTTTCTTATGTAGAAAGAAATTAGAGCTCGACTATGTGCCCAGTTTCCTCCCTCATAGGGAGGACAAAATAAAGGAGTTAGGGATCATCTTCAAGGATATCCTAAATGAAGGTTACGTTAGATCGATAAGAACTGTTGTAATGGGAAAAACGGGAACCGGGAAGACAGCTACAACGTCAGCTTTCGAGAAAGATTTCAAGAAGATCGCCAACGAAAGGGGCTCTAAGGTAGAGAGCATACATGTGAACTGCCACAAGCAGAGGACGCTCTATCTAATAAGTCTAGAGATAGCAAACAAGTTGAGGTTGCCAGTACCCACCAGAGGGCTCTCTTCTCAGGAAATCTTCAAGATAGTTCACGACTACCTCGAAAAGAGAAACATGCATCTGATATTAACCTTGGACGAGTTCAATCAGTTCATAGATACTGCGCCTCAGGAGGAGATCTATTTCCTCGCTAGGATTTACGACGAAATATCTGCAACTACAAAGCGAATTAGCTATATCTTCATTGTAAACGACCCATATTCTCTTTATAGATTAGATAAATCCATAAAAGACCATATAGTACAACGCATAATAGAATTCTCTCCTTATTCCTCTGATGAATTATTCGATATATTGAAAGCTAGGACGGAGGAGGCTTTCGTCAAGGGTGCTGTCCCAGATGACCCTATAAGGTTTATTTCTGACATATACGGACAGGACAAGGGAGGAAGCGGAAACGCTAGAGCAGCTATAGAGACTTTAGTTGTGGCGGGGGAAATAGCGGAGAAACAAGGAGCATTCATGGTAACGCTTGAACATGCTAAGGAAGCTAATGGAAGCGTGAACCCGGAGATCCCACAGATCTTGGACAACTTAGTCGATGCAGACCTCCACCAGCTTCTTATTATCAAGGCATTGATCCAGCTAACAAAAAGGAGCAGGAACGACGAGGTACAGATGGGGACTCTTGAGAACGAATACCAGAAGCTTTGCATCGACTTCGGAGAGGAGCCCAGAAAGCACACGCAGGTTTATGAGAACATAAGGAGGCTTAGGCAGTACGGCGTCCTCAACACTAGGCAGAGCGGAAAGGGAATGCGGGGTAGGACCACTTTAATCTCTTTCACTTTACCCCTAGATCCAAGATTCGAGGACTTCGTCAACTCTCAAATAAGGGGGAGAATATCATCACAATGACAACTTCCAGATGGAAAGTTATAATGGCGTTGTTCGAGGAAGGGGATACGAACATCACTAAGTTGTCAAGAAAATGCTCTATGAGGTATGACGTGCTTAGAAATGAGATCGAATTCTTGGAGAAGAAAGGAATCGTGGAGATCATATCCGGAGAAAGTAGGGCAAAGGTGATAAGACTTAATTACTCTAACCCAAAGGTTATAATTTTAAAGGACTTAATAGAGGAAGTCAAGGACATCTTTGAGTGACTTAAATTAGAAAAAATTTTTAAAAAATGAACTCAAATGAGTAGATATGGCAGAAACTAAGATGGTCGATATATCGCAAAAAAAGGAAGTGCGGAGGGAAGCCATAGCTAGAGGAAGGATAAAGCTGAAAAGAAGTACAATTGAGCTTATAAAGAACAACCAAGTTGAGAAGGGAGACGTGGTTAACGTTTCTAAGACAGCAGGCATATTGGCAGTAAAGAGGACGTCTGACTTGATTCCAATGTGTCACCCTATACCCTTAGAGCACGTAAATGTTGAGCTGAACATAGGGGATGATTTCGTAGAAGCGACTTGTGAGGTCTTAGCTCACTACAAGACCGGGGTCGAGATGGAAGCCCTAACTGGAGTATCTGTAACTTTACTTACAGTGTGGGACATGGTTAAGAAATACGAAAAGGACTCTGAAGGACAATACCCCGAGACTAAAATTGAGGACATAGAAGTGGTAAAAAAGGTCAAGTCCTCTTCCTAGTCCTCCTAGACCGAGTAGTTCTAGTTTCCTTTCCTCTCTCTCCTTTCTCATCGCCTTGGTTTCCTTGCACTTCCAAGCTTCCCATGACTGTCATTTCCTCAGCTGAGAAGCCCTCTACCTTCATGAACTTCATGAAAGGAACGTAGTCCGTTATAGCCTTATCGGAGGAGCAATGTGTAGCCTTGGCTATCTTCTCGGATGCTATTTTCAGCGCGTCCCTGCTATCCTTGCTTTTAGACATCTGTTGCACATAAGTGGGAAACTGATATTTCCTCCATTTAGCCTTCCACTGTCCGCTCGACTTGGAGGACTCTGAGAATGCTACCCCAGGTCCCATAAGGTCAAACACGTAGCTGAGAAGATCCCAATCGCCCAGCTTAGACCTCTTCAGGAAAATCGATGCCCTGCTGAGAGCATCGAAACCCCTGAAGACGTCCTCCGCATTATCGAACTGAACCGGAACGTTCTCAGACAACCATCTCATTAGCAGTTCATAATCGACCTCTGAAGTAGTCGAAGCACTCCTAGCTTGCCAGAAATATTTAGCCCAAAATATTCCCCTCAACGTCTCGAAAGGGTCCAGCGTCCTGTCCTTTTTTCTGACTAGGTCTTTGACTAGGTCCTCCGTAACCTTCCTGTAGACCTCGGCTATGCTCTGCAACATGTTGATGGCATACCTGCCGTCGCCTTCACTGAGGTCTGCTATCGCACCTATGCCTTTAGGATCGCAGATGACCTTTTCAGCCTTGCATATTCTCTCTAATATTTTCTTCAAAGGTATCTTTCCAAGCCTATGTAGGTCTATCAGCCTTACGGCAGTTCTGAGCTCCCTCAATGAGGGGTCCCACGCGTTGTTTGCAGTCAAAATTATCGGAGACTTAGACCTTTCTATCACATCCAATATCCCCGGAATTGCCCCGGCATCTTGCCTGCTATTTATACCATCGACTTCATCCAAGAGTATCAGTCTTCCTCCCCTCCCGAACAAGCTACTCGAGGTTGAAGCCCTCTCCGCTATTTCCCTGATATCGTTCAGCCTCCTGGAATCGCTTGCGTTCATCTCTAGAAGCTCCATGTTGTAGTCCCTTGCTAATGCCTCTGCAATCGTAGTTTTCCCAACTCCTGGGGGTCCGTTGAGAAGGACGGCTTTATACTTTGGCTTCCCCTGAATCCAGCTTTCCATCCAAGACTTCAGCTCCTCCTTAGCTTCTTCCTGGTTTTCCACTTCTGCCAGCGACTTAGGTCTGTACTTTATGAACCACTGGAGGTTGCTCACTTGGACGCACTCTCGCCCACGTATTTGCTCCCCAGAATGGAAAGCTTAGCCAAGACTGCGCTGAGCTGAATGTCGTCGTCAGCTCCTTCTATTATTCTGAACTCAGCTTCTCCCAGATAGTCCGCGATGACTACCTTTAGCTCCTCTGGTATCTTCAAGGAGTTGCCCCCGACTATTTCGCGGTGCATTTGCTTTACTATGTCCTCTCCAGAGAGGCCGTATGTGATTAAGAGTTCCCTTAACTTGCTTCTGGCGTTAGCGAAGTCCCCTTGGATTGCGTAGTTCATCATCTCCTCTATCTCCTTAGGTTTCGCTAGGCCTAGTACCTTGTAAACTGACTCAACTGTGACCTTGCCGTAGGCAGAGGACGACTGAAGCAGGTTTATGGATTTCCTCATGTCCCCCATGGTGACGTCATATATTGCTTCTAATGCGTCCTCATCGTAAGACACCTTCTCCTTGTTTGCGATATAAGTCAGCCTAGCAACCACGTCCTCCTTTTTCAATGGGTAGAACCTAAATAGGGCTGTCCTCGACTGGATAGGCTCGATTATCTTGCTCAGGTAGTTGCAAGCCAGTATGAACCTGGTTGTAGATGTGAAAAGCTCCATCGTCCTCCTGAGTGCCTGCTGCGCGTCCGAGGTCATGTTGTCAGCCTCGTCAAGTAATATCACTTTGAAAGGTACTTCCTTGCCAGGCAAAGCTCTAGCGAATTCCTTCACCTTGTTCCTTATCACGTCTATCCCCCTTTCGTCGCTTGCGTTGAGCTCCAAGAAATAGTCCCTGAAGTTATCCCCGAACATGTCGCGAACCAACGCAAGGGCAATGGTGGTTTTACCAGTGCCTGGCGAACCTGCGAAAAGCAGATGTGGCATGTTCTTTTCTGAAATAAACTTCTTAAGTCTCTCCACTATCTCCTTTTGGTTCACCACATCGCTCAGAGTCCTAGGTCTGTACTTCTCGGTCCACAAAGCATCTTCGAGAGTGCTCATGTGTTATTGTTTAATTGATACGCCTATTAATGTATCCTGCCTCAAGCATCAAGAGGAATCCCATTAACATTAAATGAGCGATGAGAGAAATAAGTGATGACGTGATTTCTCTATATAAATCTGTCTATAACAAGGTTAACATTTTTTCTTTCAAGAATTCGCATTATTACGAAAACTTTTCAACAGAGATGCCTCGTTTAACAAATAAGGTATATCTACCCTGCAATTCAGTACTCATAATATTACCAGGAAAAAAACGCAGATATCAATCTATCTATTAGGTGATAAAATGGAAATAAAAGCTGAAGATATAACAGAAAATGGTGATATTTTTGAAAAGATAAAAGGAAATATATTATATAGACCCAACTATTTCAAAGTAATGGATTATAGTTCGGTTAAAATGAATCAGTTTGAAATAGGCATATAATTAGCGAAAAAGCAGAAGGTTATGAGATAACCATAGATGCAGGAAACATGGCTCACTTCGTGGTAGTTGTAACGAAATCCGGAGAAAAGCTGACCTTAATATTAGAGAAATTGTTGCATACGTCATCAGGAAAAAAGGGAAAGAGGAAAAGAATTTTTTATTTAAAAAAACTATTTCACCACCTAGAAAGACTTTCAGTCTTTTAATGCCTAACATGCTCTTTTCCATGCGTTCATTTAGCCCTCTTGTATTTACCCATTAAATATCCTTCATCTACCTTATGGGTTTTGATGAACTCCCTGAGCTCCTCCAATGTCATCTTCCTATTTACGTCTGAATCCAAGGCATAGACCCTGATGAAGTACCTATGGGCATCGTGAGACCTTGGAGGACACGGACCACCATAACCTATGTTCCCGAAATCGTTCTCTCCTTGTGTTATATCACCAACCTTCTCCCTTCTACTTATGCCTTCCTCTAAAGAATTCGACTTAATGTTATAGGCTATCCAGTGTATGAAAATCCCTGAAGGGGCGTCTGGGTCCTCCATAATGATGGCATAAGACTTAGCGTTATCGACCTTATCCCACGAGAGCTTTGGAGAGACGTCTTCACCGTCGCATGTATACTTTGACGGAATGAACTCCCCTTCCTTGAAAACTGATTTTACTATCATATAAGATATAATATAAAAGCTATTTATAAAAACGCTACTGCCCCTCTACAGTTCCTTTCTTGATATAGAACTCCTTCTCTTCATGACCCGACTTGCCCAGCTTTGTGACTATCACCCCAGTACCGGTGAAGGAGTCCCTCTTTATAGCGGAGAAAACTGCCCTCCTGGCTAGATCGGCAGCCTCGTCTAATGAAAGGTCTTCCCTATAACCATCCTCCAACACACCTACAGCGACCGGGGATCCTGAGCCCGTAGCGGTGTAGCGTTCCTCTGTGACGTCACCTATGTAATCTAAATTATATAGAGACGACCCGTTACTGTCATATCCGCCTAGAAGGATCTGAACCACATAAGGAAAGTACTTGTTCCTCGAAAGCACTGTACCTAGGTACATAGCTAATCCCTTAATAGTTGTCGGACCGCTTCCACTTATCTTATTATAGTTATATGTATTCTTTAAGATATTATATACGAACTGTATGTCTGCAACACTACCTGCGGTAGTCACACCTATAGTGTCAGTAACGTAAAGTACTTTCCTCACAAATTTATGGGCGACGTATACTCCAGCACTAGCCCTCCTGTCTGCTGCTAGTACGACACCGTCCTTTACTTTCAGCCCTACGGTTGTAGTTCCCTTTAATATCTTGTCTTTCAAGTTAACTTCGGTCAAGTTATAGATACACCTAGTTAAGATTAACTTGAAAGCTTAAGAAACTTGCTTAGAACCAAATTGGTCTTGGAGCATCGACGCTATCCTGAGCAACTTTCCGTCTTCAAACGGCTCACCACTGACCATGAGCCCTAAAGGAAGGCCTTCTGGTCCTGACCCCAATGGTATCGAAATTGAGGGGGCACCGACTACACTGAATAGCTCGGTGTTTGAAATCAGCTGATACCTAAACTGGGATTCCCTTCCCTTAACTTCATCTATCTTAGGTGCGACTATCTTAGTTGTAGGAGATATTATCACGTCTACGTCTCTGAAAGCCTTTAGGTACTCCTCCAGCAATGCCCTTCTAGCCCTCATCGCGTCAACGTAGTCAACCGCAGATATCTTGAAGCCTGAGAGCAGGATGTTCTTAGTATCGTCGAAGTAGAGGCCCGCATAGGAGTTTATCCATTCCTTATGGTACGAGGAGGCCTCTGCTACCGCTATTGTCTGTCTGACGTGGCTTCCGAAGTACGTGAGCATATTGAGATTGACTTGTTTTACTTCAAATTCGGAGGAAATCTTATCTAAAACTTTAGAGAGCGACTGAGAACCTTGGTCGTCGCCGAAAAGGTAAACCCCTATCTTAGGTTTAGAAGGCAATTGGGAAACTAATACCTTTCTCTTATCGTAAGGCAATAATGAATTGAAAGTTAACAGTATCTTGTCGAACGACTTAGACATTATCCCTACTGTGTCCATAGACCAACTGAAAGGAATGACGCCGTCTAGAGGAACCAGACCAGTTGTCGGCTTGAAACCTATTACGCCACATAGGGATGCAGGTATGCGTATAGACCCGCCAGTATCAGACCCTATCCCTACGTCGACCATATCTAAAGCTACAGCAACCGCAGAGCCTCCACTAGAGCCTCCACTTATCCTCGAAGGGTCATGGGGGTTTCTAGCCGGACCTGCTATGGAAGAAGTATTAGTCGCGCCCAAGGCGAACTCGTGGGTGTTGGTCTTACCTATTACCCTTCCACCGTTCTGAAGAATTTGATCTACGACATAAGCGTTGCTTTTTGGTACGTAATCTTTCAGCACTCTAGAACCAGCTGTAGTTCTTATTCCCTTTGTCAAGAAAATGTCCTTTATACCGAACGTGAGGCCTGATAATATCCCTTCCTTTTCAGGGGAAATCTCATGAAATGTTATGAATGCATTGTATTTCGAGTTTAATTCTTCTAACGTCATCTTCAGTCATGCAGAAGAGTGGAGGGGGCATTTTTATAGATAGAGGGTCATCAATCTCTTTTTCCATGTACTTAATTCCATGGTAGACCTTTTTAAAATATTCAGATGCCTTTGAAGAGTTGGCACGAAGTTTATCAAGGTAGATCAAGTCTTCCTAATTATAAAAAAGAAATGAATAACTGAATAAAAGTATTTTACCTGCTATATTTACGAATGCTACCCCTTATCCCATTTGCTATCAAGGCTTTAATAAAACCTTGCCCACTTTAGACTTGTCCTTAAGTAACTCATACCCTTTATCTACTTCCTCTAAAGGAAGAGTACCTGCTATCACTGGATTTATTTTCCCTTCAGCCGTCAGCTTCAAAGCTCCCTCAGCGTCCTTTTTAGTGGCTGACGCATGCCCTATAATTTCTATATCCTTAAGTATTACATAACCTAATTTCAAGTTGAAAGGTGCAGATGGGTCAACATTACCGATCTGTACTATCCTTCCGCCCATCCAAAGGGACTTGAGCCCTTCTTCTAGGGTAGGCGTACCTACTGTGTCCACAATTACATTTACATCTGAGATCTTTTTTGCTTCAGAAGAAAATTCCTTTCCGACTATGACGTGGTCTGCAAATTTGCTTATAACTTCAGCCTTCTCTTCAGACGTGGTCACGCCTATCACCTTGCCCCCCATCGCCTTAGCTACCTGAATCGCATGTATGCCTACTCCTCCGCTAGCTCCAGTAACTAGAACGGTTTCACCTTTCTTCAGCTTAGCCCTTGTAAGACCTCTGTAGACCATCCCAGTAACACAGGGGACTAAGACTGCCCCTTCATCTGATACACCGGAAGGAACTTTGATTACGCTAGTCACTTTCAGCTTAGCCTTCTCCGCAAAGAATCCGTCTAGCTCTTCTGAATAACCAAGCCTATGGTGACAATAAGCTTCTTCTCCAGCTCTACAATACTCACATTCACCGTCAGGAGCGTAGAGGAGTGATATCACCTTATCTCCTTCCTTAAATTGGGTCACGCCTTCGCCAACTTGTTCCACAGTACCTACTACTTCATGGCCTAAAACTACTGGATATTTCATTCTAGGATAAAACCCCTTAAGCTGAAGGGTGTCTCTATAACAAAGTGCGGCCCTATCAACTTTTATTACCAACTCTCCTTTCTCAGGCTTCGGGTCGCTTATTTCCTGAACCTTATACCCCTGTTTGTGCCCAGTTACTACTACAGCTTTCATTGTTTGTTTATATTGTCTAAAAAATATAAACACTGCTATTCTCTTGGTATAACGCAGAGCTGGAGAGAGTTGAGCTATTTGCACAAATTATTTTAATGGCATATAAAAAATGCTTATAGAGACTCTAATTTCCCAAAACCACGAAATCCTCAACTAACATAAGAAGTCGAGTTATATAATAACTTCAGGTCATGTATTAACTAAAGATATTTGAGCCTAAAGCCATCTCTACGCAAATGTCAATTGAAGTGATCTCTTTACTCTTCATAGGAATTCTACTCTTCATAGCGAAGACGTTGGAAGAGGGATTCAGAAGGATAGGACTCGTCCCCTTCGTAGGCTCGATAGTGACTGGAATAATCATGGGAGAAGGTGGATTAGGCATAGTTCATGTCAATAGCATCATCTCTTTTATCACGTCTTTAGGTATAGTCTTCCTCCTCTTTTTAGCCGGAGCTGAAGAATTTGAGGTCAAGACAAAAATTGATAAAAAATTCTTTCTCTCAGCTATATTACAACTTTCCTTCCCTTTTTCGATAATAGCTTTAGGTTTATATGCGCTAGGAGGTTTTAACGACATTCTCCTGATATCCGTACCCTTAGCGATGAGCAGTGCAGGGCCATTAACGAGGCTACTCATCGACGTAGGGATGAGCAAAAGGCTGCAGGGGAACTATCTGTTCTATCAAGTCATAATAGACGAGATAATGGCGGTAATAATGTTCGCTATTCTTCAGGACACGGCTCACATAATTACTTCCATGGTTGAAGTAATTGTAATTGTTATAGCAATAATTTTGATAGGAAGATATATTTCAATGGGCCTAGAAAAGTTAGAGTCAGTCTTTAAAGTGAGGGAAATAGAGTTCGCTACCCTGATCTCAGCAATCCTTGTGATAGGGTTCCTTGCAGATACTTACAGGTTCAACTCGGCTATAGCAGCTCTTTTCCTAGGTTTCCTCCTCAGGGACTACCTCAGTGATAGGCCAGAGTTGAGGGAAAAGCTACATGCCTTCACCTATGGATTCTTTGAGCCGTTATTTTTCGTGAGCATAGGATTGTACTTTGTTAAAATTACACCAGACATATTAATAATTGGTCTATTAGTCTCTTCCATTGCCATGTCGTCTAAGATACTAATAGGAGGGATAACATCAAGGCTGGTTAACTTGAACCTGACGTTCAATGCCTTAGGGACTGCAGTGAAAGGAGGCGTAGACACTTCGCTTCTGATCACCGCGCTTTCAGCTGGTTACATAAACGGAGAGGAGTACTCCGAAGCGGTATTGGCAATAACATTTTCCACGCTGATAATACCCCTGCTCTTTAAGAGGATTAACGTAAGATGTGAGAAGAGAGTAGAAGATAACAGAAAGGTGAAATTATCTCAAAGCGTTTCTGACCTAGCTAAAGACTTGGTTTACGTCACATGTGAGAACTCTTTGAAGGATGCAGTATTCATCCTAACTGAGAAGAAAGTCAGAGGAGCAGTAGTCGTAGACCAGGAACTAAAACCCATAGGATATATATCGATGAACACGGTAATAGCGATAGACCCAAACCTTTACGACAGACTTAACGTATGCGACGTTTACCTTGACGAAGTGGAAACCGTAGACGAGGGATCAAAAGTCTCCAGTGTGCTAAAGAAATTTAGAGAGACTGAGAAACCATTGATAGCAGTCGTCGATAAGGATGGAAAACTCACCAACGTGCTCTACGAAAGGGAAATAATGAGGCTTTTAATCAACGGATAGGAATACTTTGCTAATGTGGTACACTGGAACCGGAGATAAGGGAAAAACTAAAGTCCCTTCCGTAGGGGAGGTATGGAAAAACGACAAGATGGTCGAAGCCCTAGGTAATCTAGATGAGCTAAATTCAATACTGGGCGTAGTCGCGTCTTTATACCCTCCATTGTATGACCTCATAACCCAGTTGCAGTCGGACATCTTCTCGTTGTCGTCTGAAATAGCTGGATTCGACATGAACTTCAGTTACGGTAAGGTGAAGTTCCTCGAAACGTCCATAGAGAAAATGTCAGCTGACCTCCCTCCCCTTAAGAATTTCGTCTTACCTGGAGGGCATGAGGCCGCGTCGTTCCTACACCTAGCCAGAAGCGTTTGCAGAAGGGCAGAGAGAAGCGTAGTGGGGCTGATAAGGGAAAACAATCAAATGGTGAAGGAAGTCCACATAGTTTACTTGAACAGGCTTTCTTCCCTTCTATTCGTACTAGCGTTATGGATAAATAGAAAAACGAACAACCCAGATGTAATTTGGAAAGGTAAATAATCACATTTCAACTTCCCTTCCTATTCCCTCTCTCTCAGCTTTCTTACAGAGGTAGCTCATCGCCATAAGGTCTTGAGAAGCGATGCCCACTGTCTTGAAAACTGATGGCCTCTCTATCTTTATCCCCTTTGAGATGACTTCTCCTATTTCAATTACCTTGTCGCCGAGCATCCCTAGACTGCTAGGAATTACAATGTCCCCGCTCTCTTTAGATACCGCCTCTTTAGAGTCTACGATGATCGTCTTTGCTTTGGATATAACGTCGTCATCAAGTTCCCTAGAACCCGGAGTGTGGGCCCCTATGCTTGAAACGTGAAAGTCCGGTCTCAAGAACTTTCCCAAAACAACGGGTTCATGAGAAGAGGTGGTAGAGAATATGACCTCTGAGGACGATAGGAGCTCCTTTAAATCTGTGGCAATTAAATCCAGTTCCTTAGCCATTCTCACATGGGAAGACCTAGCGTGGATCATTATACTGCCAATTGAGAAAAAATCTTTGGCTATCTTCACATGGTAGTATGCCTCTTCTCCGGCTCCTATAATCCCCAGAGAGTTGAAAGACTTTTTACCCAATGCCAGCCATGTGGAAAGGACGCTCGCCGCAGCTGTTCTCAGGGCGGTCAAGGTAGAACCCTCAGCTATGCACTCGGGCTCGCCAGTTTCAGAGGAAAAAAGGATCGCTACTCCGTTAACTGATGCCTTCCCTCTTTTCTTGTTCTCATTGATCACATTGACTATCTTGATCCCAAACGATTGCTCATTGAACCCTATCATGGAACCCCACCAGTTGCCGTTTACCACTTCCACTTGCCTTTCAGGCTGGGTCACCTTGCCGGTTGAGTAAGAGGAGAACGCTTCCTTCGCGGAGTCAACTAATGTGGAGCTGTCAGCTACCTTTAATAAATCGTCTTTTGAGAGAACTAAAACATTCATGATTCTACCTTAGAGTAAGGATTTATTTAAAGAGATTTTCAACCTACTATAATCCTCAAATGACGCGTAGACGCCTTAAATCATTTTTCCTCTTTCTCTTTATTTTGACAATTTTATTCCTTTCACTACCTGATGTGTTTCTTTAACATTGTTAAGGAAAAGTTATATATTTAAAATCAGACATAATAGATATACTTAAAATCATGATATAATATAGAGCATATCATGACAAAATTATACTCACAGGATATTACATCGGAGGTATCATGTAAGAGTGTCGAGAAATGGCTCATGGATAAAACTAACATAATAAGCAATCTTCCCTATCTAGTAGGACTGAAGGGAGATGAGGTAACTTTAAGGTTCAACAGGATGGGGATATTCAGCTACAAGGAGACCTTCTCGACTGAGATAGGCTTGATCGGAAAGGACTTCATAGAGTATAAGCTGAAGGCAAAAAGCTCGCTTTTGGAACTGATGTTCTCCCTAAACCAGTCCCCTAAGGAATGTAGCATAAAAATCATGTTAAAGTATGTGGGAGAGAAGGAATGGATAGTTTCTAAGGCAATTTCTACAATTGGAAATGAAGTCGCAAAGACAATAGCTGAACAAGTTAAGGAGGAAAGGCCAAATGAAATAGGGCTGGACTTTGGCAAGCTTGATTTAGGCAAAATCTCTGACGTCTCTAAAATATTATTGAAGTCGAAGTTAGAGAAGACAGAAAACATAGATGCTGAACCAAACCTTGCTACTTTCCTAGAGAGCATGTATACTGAGGTATCTAAATATCCAGTTGTATATATTTCAGGACTTGGAGAAGGGATATCTTTCAGAGTTCTGATGATGAATGGAGAGTTTAAGGAAGTCTACATTAACGATGGAAGCTCAGAGAAAAGAGATGAGACTGTGTTGAACAGTTTGAAGGGAAGTTTTAAGGTAAACGTTTACGTATATCTCACCGGGGCTTCAAAGAAGAGAATAGAAGAGAAATAAAAAATATATATACATGACCCTTCAAACTTTTTCGCTTCGTCTACTTCGCCTTTTCCTTTTTAATTCTTGTTAAGTAATTTAGTATATGTGAGGCTAGAAATAGGCTCCGCTACAGACGACGTTAGCCTAGAATCGTTCGTTAATTCACTCATATTAGCAGGGGCGGGAAAGGGCACGATTAAGCTCTATTCCACTGCTGTCAAGGACTTCCTTGACTTCATAGGAAAAGACCCCAAGGAATGTTCCACGTCAGATTTCAATCGATGGATGATATCATTAATGTCAAGAAAGGGGAAAACCAGAGTGGACGACATAGAAGAGAAAAGGGCTAAGACGGTCACGGTTAGGTCGTACGGCATAGCCGTAAGAAGGTATCTCAAGTGGATAGGAAAAGATATCAAAGGACCTTTACCTCGCATCAGGAGAAAGGAGTACAAAGCCCTCGACGAGAAGCAGTCCCTCTCATTGGTCAACGCAATAAGAGGGAGGAAAGGCAGATTGGCTGTAAAGCTATTGCTAGAAACCGGAATGCGTTCAAATGAGCTCCTGTCCCTCAGGGTCGCAGATGTAGATTTGAATCACAATCTCTTGAGGCTGAGAAACACGAAGAACGGTGAGGAAAGGGTAGTTTTCTTCACCGAAGACACTGCGACCCAGCTCAGATCCTACATCCGCGGAAAGGAACCACAGAGCAGACTGTTTGACATGAGCTACCAAGCCCTTTATAAGCTAATCAAAAGGGCAGGAAAGAGATGCGGAATAGAGGACTTGAGACCCCACATACTACGTCATACCTTCGCCACGATGGCGGTAAAGAGAGGAATACCTCTACCGATATTACAGAGGATATTAGGACACCATGACATCAAGACAACGCAGATATACATGCATCTGGTGAACGACGATGCTCAAGAAATCTACAAGAAGACCTTCGGTTAAGCCTTACCGGTAAAGCGCCATTTAGCCATCTCCGTGGCATACGATATGAGGTCTTTAAGGCTATTAAATGAGGCTGTCTGGAGGTGAAGGTACTCGAACTTAGCTTGGTTCTCCAGCATTTTCTTTTGTAATGACTTAACTTTTTCTGACTTCATTATGTCCCTCAATTTGGTCTCCGCTACGTTACCTACAACTTGTCCGTTTATATCGTCAGGATAAGGTAGATCACCGTTAGGATATATCGTTATAGCGTAGCTTGTAACTCTAGATGGTACATTCCCTACTAATGCGTTGATGAACCCCCAAGA
Organism: Sulfolobus sp. UBA167; assembly: GCA_002495845.1. Taxonomy (GTDB): domain Archaea; phylum Thermoproteota; class Thermoprotei_A; order Sulfolobales; family Sulfolobaceae; genus Sulfuracidifex. The sequence goes on along the minus strand of DAHF01000103.1, from coordinate 40,349 downwards.
GTTATTTAAAGTGGAGCCGTACTTGCTCTTTAGTTCATACATTACCTTGTAGAACTTCTCTGGGTCTGGAGCAAGCTTCACTTTTGAGTCAGGGTAGTCTACTGCTGGCATCGCTAGTATCTTATAACCGCACTCCCTTACCTTTCTGACTTTCTCTTCTAACTTGTCCAAGTTGAATCTAGTAACTACGGTCTGGACGTTCACTTTTATCCCATATTTCCTGAACCTGCAAATGTCGTCTAAGCTCTTCACGTTCCAATGGTACTCATCTATAGAATAGTGTAAGAAATCTATTTTGTCTGCCACCTTGGTAAGAAAATCCTCGTCCCTTAGCCTGTAGCCATTTGATGTCAGCATGATGTAAAACGAACCGTCATGCGCGTAATCTAAGAGATCTAGTATATCAGGTCTTGAAGTGGGCTCACCGCCCTCAAAGGATAGGACTATAACGGAGGAGTCCCTCATGTTGTCTATCATCTTCTTGACTCTCTCAGTCGGTTCTTCGCCTAACTCTCCGCTATAATATGAGGGATTGCAGAAGGTGCATCTCAGGTTGCACTTCGAAGTAACTTTGAAAGTAGCATATCCCGGATTGAATGGATCCTTAAGTACTTGCGTATTGAAGAACCATTTTACCGCTTTAATGTCCCTGCCCATTTTACAATGACCTCTTTACATGATTTATATATTCTATCGCATTCTCCTCTATAACTTTTATTTCTTCTTCCTTGAGCTTCCTCACCACCCTCGCAGGCACCCCTAGGGCTAGGCTATATTCCGGGATTTCCCTCCCCTCAGGGACAACTGTGCCTGCACCGATAATTGAATAATCCCCTATTTTGCACCCGTTAAGCAATATTGCCCCCATCCCGACGATTACGTTGGATCCGACTTTGGCCCCGTGGATTACTGCGTTATGTCCTACAGTGACATTATCTCCTATCCTAACTTTATAACCTGGGTCTGTATGCACCGAGGAATTCTCTTGTATGTTGGACCCACGGCCTATGTATATGGAATCATTGTCTCCCCTAATTACAGAGTAATGCCAGACGCTCGACATCTCCCCTATCTCCACGTCCCCAATGATGTAAGCCGTTGGGTGTATGAAAGAGTTCTCACTTACCCTTGGGAACTTCCCCACGAAACCTTCTAGAGGCATGTCACTTTTTTATCAGTTTGGCTATAAAAAAGCCTGTCATCCCATGCATAGGGTGGAACCTCAGTTCTAGGTCTATATCAAAGCGTTTGTCGTCGACCACCCCTTCGTTCTCCATTTCAGTCACTGTGCACGTGGAATAAATCACAGTACCCCCTTTTTTAAGTATTTTGAATGCAGAGTTTAAAAATTGCTTTTGATATTCTGAGAATGTTAAAATATCTTTCCTAGTCTTCTTATCGTAAAGCTTAGGTCTCAGCCCCATTGCGGAACACGGAGGGTCTATTATTACCTTGTCCACATCCCTAAGACCGAAGTCCTCATAAAGGTATCTGGAGTCTCCTTCAAATACTTGGGCCACGGTGTTCATCTTGGCCAACAACGTCCTCATCTTCTCCACCTTCCTCGCAGTATGGTCGAACCCGAGAACTCTAGCTTTAGGCTGGAGCTGTACCACGTGCGTGAGTTTTCCTCCAGGCGCAGCGTTCATGTCGACTATCGTTTCTCCCGGTCTTGGATCTAACAATCTGGCCACAAACATGGAAGACTTGCCTTGAACATAAATCTCTCCATTAGCTAGCTCTGGCAGTTCCGAGAGCTTAACGGAGGAATATAGAGAATTGTCTACCTTCACAACGAGGTCTGGGGAATTTATGAACTCACCCTCTCCTACTACGTCCCCAAGTTCGCTCATCACAGTAACTCTCCTACCTACCTTTGCTTTAGCTCTCTTGACGCCGGGCCTAAATACGTCAGCGCCCACCATTACGCTTTCGGCTGTCTTCTTGTCTACGATTACCACATCATCGTAAGTCTCGACCTTAAATGGGCCTTTTATAGGCACATACAAGGCTTCCGGGAAGTCCTCATCTATCTTGAAACCTATTCTATCTGCTACCTCCCCAGGATCGGCCTTGATCGTATTGACCCTAACGTAAAGCCTCGGATTCGGCTTCCTTATTTCCCTCAGAAATGAATCTACGTAGTTTCCATATACTTTCCTTAGCTCCTCAATCACGAATTCGTCGTAGTCCATCTAACCCTCGCCCCTTCGTTGTTAGGTTCGACTACCGAACCGCCGAATCTGGATACCAGTTCCTCACCTTCCCTTCTGGAGGAGACGAACGTGTAAACTAATGGTCCAAAAGATGATAACCCCCCGGGGAATCCTGCAACTTCCATGTCTTTCATGAGAGACTTCACTTCATCGGATTGCAAACTCACTTCGAGCTTCTTAAAGCCTAGCGTCTGTATTCTCCTGATCGAGTCTAGCGCCCCTTCAAGGTCCCTCTCTGCTACCGAAGGTAAAAGCCCCATGAGTACTACTCTAGAGAGCTCGTCCACGTTATCTGGCTTGGCGGATTTGAAGAACTCTAACTCCTCCCTTCCGAACACTCTCTTACCTTTGGGAATGTTTATATATACTTTCCAAGGGAAATCCATTCTTGCAAGTAAGGGCGGGGGTGGAGAGTCCGCGAAGTCGGAAGGTAGAACATCCTTCTTTACCTTTAGCGAATGACCTCCATCTAAGACGAGGCCTCCATAACTGAAGGCATAGAGCCCGATACCCGACGTAGTTCCTCTCCTCACTTTGAAGGCTAATTCTTGAATGGTGTAAGGTAGGTGGTTATACTCTGAGGCTAGCTTAGCCAGTGAAAGCCTGAACTGAGTTGTGTGGCCCAATCCAACATGTTCCGGGTAATCTTCCTTTATACATATCCCAGGAACTTTGAAGTCCAAATCCAACGGAAAATCCATGCAGTTCCCAGTAGAGACCATTATCTTCGGTTCCTTCAGAGCAATGCCTACGCCTCCGTCTACCCTGTTTAGCTTCCTATCCATGTTGATGAGCGTAATATGGATCCTGGAAAGCCCCTGAACTGTAATCATTACCAAAAAATAATAGGGTAGGATTAAAGGGTATCCTGATAGTCTTGAGCTATGGAGAAGCGCTAGAAAAGTGGTATAAAGAAAAGCCTTCCACTACATTTTTAATAGACTCTGAGACTTCCCTGACTTACGAACAAGTTAGGGAGAGAGTATCACAAATAGCGTCTACCTTGTCTCCAGGGGACACTGTAGCCCACATTATGAACAATTCGTTGAAGTCAGTTCTCTATTACCTAGCTTCATTCTGGGCTGGGGCTAAGGTAGTGGCGATAGATCCTTTAACTTCAGCAGAAGATTTAAAGTTCATTTTAGACGACTCCAAGCCTGACGTTGTATTTACTGATGAAGAAATAATTCAACGTGAAAAAGATTACTTAAAAGGATATAAAACTGTCACAGAGGTAAACAGTAGCAACAATACTGCCTCACCTTACTCTTATACAGAGGACGAAACTGGGCTGATCTACTATTACGCTGGTATAGCAGGAAAAACGATGCAAGTAAGGCACAGCGCCCAAAGGGTCAGGCTTAACGCGATATCTCTACTCAAAGGTATAGGGTTAACTGAAGTTAAGTCGATACTTACGGTCCCTATAGCTCACGTACTAGGAAACAGCGTGTTCGGAGTTACGTTAGAGGCTGGGGGGAAGATGTACGTCATGAAGAAGTTCTCCACCGACGAGGCATCCTCAGCTATATCGAAATATAGTTTGAACTACCTCGCTACGGTTCCCATGATTTACGACTCTTTTAATTCTTCCCATTCTAACCTAAGTAGCCTCGAGCTTTGTGTCAGCACGGCCGCCCCGCTGTTCCCTAAAACGGTGGAGCAGTTCAAACAAAAATACGGCAAGGACATAGTTCAACAGTACGGTTTCACGGAGGGTTTAGTGATCACTTTCCAGCCCAAGGAGTTCTCTGGAGTCATCTCCATAGGAAAGCCCTTACCTAACGCTGAAGTAAAGATAGTAAACGATGAGAACAAGGAAGTAGGAGAGAACCAAACTGGAGAACTCTTAATAAAAGCCCCTTGGATCATGTTGGGATATGATGATCAAGGGGAAACTGAGAAGGTCTTCAATGAAGAGTGGCTGAAGAGCGGTGATCTGGTGTCCATGGATGAAAAGGGTCTCCTCTATTTCCGAGGAGTGAAGAAGAGGATGCTGAAGTATAAAGGATACCCTATCTTCCCCCGTGACCTAGAGGAAATCCTGTTGACCCATCCCAATGTGACATGGGCTGAGGTGAAGGGAGAGGACGCAGGAAACCTCGGTCAGCAACCAGTAGCTTATGTAAAAGTAAGGGGAAACGTAAAAGAGGAAGAGATCATGAACTACGTCAACTCTAAGGTAGCGTTTTATAAGAGGCTTAAGAGAGTCTACATAGAAGGATGAGAACGTGTCTGAAATAGATAAATTAGTAAAGGAGATCTCAGAGAGGCTTTCTAGCTTAGCTAATTCCTTGAAGGAAACCCCATCGGAGTTGCAACAAGTTGAAGACGAGAACATAGACGAGATACTCAAGGAGAACAAGGTAGTCGTCCTAGACTTCTGGGCTACGTGGTGCGCTCCATGTCACCTCTATGAGCCCGTATTCAAGAAAATAGCTTCCAAATATAAGGAAAAGGCCTTCTTCGGCAGGGTCAATGTGGACGAGAACAACAAAACGGCAGACAAATACAACATAATGAACATACCAACCACCTTAATATTCGTGAACGGAAAACTCGAGGATACCCTAGTTGGCGCAATAGATGAGGAAACTTTAGATAAAGCCCTAACAAAATACATCCAATGATAGACTGTGCTGTTAAGAAGAGACTGAAGGACTTCTTCCTCGACGTGAGCCTAAAGGAAGAAGGAAACATAGCCATAACAGGGGAGAACGGGAGCGGAAAGTCTACGCTAGCTAGGATATTGAGCGGGTCGCTTAAACACGATGAGGGTTACGTTAAAATAAATGGAAAAGACGTGACACAGAAGAAACTTGGGGAACGCGGGGTAGTCCTTGTTACTCCCTCCTCATTCGTTCCGAACTTCACTCCTTCTAGGCACTTGAAGTGGGGATATAAGGCAGGGCTGAGAAGAGGAAACTCCCTAGACGTGGACACGGTAGCTCAAGAGCTAAAGGTTCCAACAGCAGAGAAGAAGCTTAGCGAGCTCAGCCTAGGCAATAGAGAGAGAGTTTCGCTCGCTACGGCATTGTTGGGAAAGCCTGACGTTATAATTGCGGACGAAGCGTTCTCGAACATAAACGACAGAGACTCGTTCATCCAAAAATTTATCTCTTTATGTAAAAAGAATTCTATTCAACTGGTTTACATCACGCAGGATATGAAGGACGTTGGACATGCTGAGCATCACTACGTTATGAGAAACGGTAGATTGGAAATGGAATATTAGGCTTAAAATAAATTTCATCATTTTTTAACGTTCACGGTCTTTTCGTGCATAAGAAATTGAATAGTTTTTACTCAAATAGTGATGAAAGTTTTTATACTCTTCATCAATAATGCCGAGCATGCTAAAATCGGCAGAGGATGTACTCAAGTTAATAAAAGAAAACAACATAGGATGGGTAGATCTGCAATTTACTGATTTACCAGGTAGGCTACACCACATAACTATACCGTCCACGGACGTTGAGCTTGAAAGCTTCAAGGCTGGATTCGGAAAGCTCGACGGAAGTAGCATAAGAGGCTTCACGGAGATCTTTGAAAGCGATATGGTATTGATGCCGTTAGCTGAGACTGCGTCTATAATACCTTGGTCCCCTGGAGTCATGAGAATACTCACGGACGTATATTGGGGTGGGGGAAAGGGAAGGTTTGAAAGGGATCCAAGAGGAGTGGCTAACGCTGCAGAGAAGTTTCAGCAAGAACATGGATACAAATCTTTCTTCGGCCCTGAGTTAGAGTTCTTCCTTTTCGATAAAGTCGACCTAGACGTGGCAACGCCTCAATCAGGTACTGGTTATAAAGTCCACGCTAGGGAATCCCCCTGGGACAACAGCGGTTCGTTCATGATCAGATACAAGGAAGGATATTATCCTGCTCCGCCCGTGGACAAGCTAATGGACGTAAGGGTGGAAATCGTAGATACTCTCGTTAAGTACTTCGGGTTCACTATCGAGGCAACTCACCACGAGGTAGCGACAGCAGGTCAGGGAGAAATAGACTTTAGATTTTCTACTTTGACCGACACAGCAGACAAAGTACAAACATTAAAGTACGTCACCAAGAACGTTGCCGCAAAGCATGGTTTGACTGCCACTTTCATGCCGAAGCCAATTTACGGAGACAACGGAACAGGAATGCATACTCACTTCAGCTTATGGAGTAACGAAGGCAAGAACTTGATGTTCGACCCTAACGATGAGTACGCCGAGATAAGCCAGACCGGTAGGTATGTAATAGGAGGCGTCCTCCATCACGCTAGGGCGCTGTCCGCAATAGCGTCGCCGAGTGTAAACAGTTATAGGAGGCTAGTCCCAGGCTTTGAGGCTCCCGTGTACACTGCATGGAGCAGAGGTAACAGGAGTGCGATAATTAGAGTACCATCATACTTTAGAGGCATCGAGAAAGCTAAAAGGATCGAATATAGAGCTCCAGACCCTTCATGTAACCCATATCTCCTGTTCTCAGCAGTGCTAATGGCAGCAATGGACGGGGTTAACAGGAAGATGGACCCAGGCGATCCCGTGGACGAGAACATTTACCACCTGACCCCAGAGAAGAGAAGGGACAAGGGAATAAGGGAGCTTCCTAGAAGTTTGGACGAGGCTCTCGACGAGCTGGAAAGCGACAAGGAGTTCTTGAAACCGGTCTTCAGTAGTTCCATAATCGACACATACATAGACCTTAAGAGGCAAGAAGCTAAGACCCTGCAAATGTATCCACACCCAATGGAGCTCTACTACTACTTGGATTCATAAAAGGAAGGAAAAGACTTTATTTTTTTAAAAAAGGGAAAAACATAATTTTTGCGTTACGACATTCTCTTCTACGCTCAATCAAAGGGAAATCGATATTTTTCGAATTTTCTGCATCTCCTTAGGGTCAATGTAACTCTCAAATTCATAAGTCTGAACTGCATTGCTCAACATGTTGTAATCAAAATTAAGGAAATTCGAATAATCGCTTATCCATCTTTCTTTTGAGCTGAGAAACTCTGAGAAGGAATCTTCATAAATCCTTTTAATTTCCTCCGCTTTAGCCACATCTTTCCTTATCGCTAAAGTACAACAATGTTCGCGTTCAAAGTAATTCACCTTTATACCCCTGCTCTTTAACATGGTAAGGTATGGCTCCCAGATAGCTACTGCGTCTACTTCCTTTCTGTTGAGCTTATCTATGAGCTCAGTAGGGCTTTTCATGTGCACTATATCGGCTTCTTTACAGTACTCTAGCGTCCAAGCTTCCATACTGGAAATGAACGTGGAGCCGACCTTGCCACAGCTCTGGCCAGCTATACCCCCTCCTCCTTTAGCTCCGCCCGAGATAATCTCTATGTTATCAAATATCCTTTTGAAGAAAAGCTGCGTTACAAGTGGCGACATAGCGACGTCAAGCTTGCCCAGAACTAGATCTTTAGTTAGGGAGACGCCGTCGCTGTACACTTCCAATTTAACGTTGTAGCCTTTCTCTTTCGTATTCTTGTAGAATGGAATAATGAAAGGGTACTCTGCGGCGTTTATTATGCCTATTCTAAGCGAGTTCCTTAAAGAGACCGAGAGGTTCTTCCCAATTATCCTCTCCCTTGAAATCTCTCCCTCCTTCTCCATCTCAGAGAGAATCTCCGAAAGCCTGCTTTTGGACAGTCCAGTGATCTCTCTAAGCTTGGACTGAGGGAGGGAACCTCCGTTCTCCTTAAGTATTGACAAAATAAGCCTCTTGCTTGACATGTAGTGTATAAAACATATTTTATAAATATCTTATAATAAGTTTTGCTTAGTGGATGATTCTATTAGCCTCATCGCTTGGTTCCTCAAGGATCTGTTTGTCTTTAAAACCCCCCTGGTCGCAATGGATACCAAGTTTGCCTCCCTGTCCTTTACGCCCCTAACGAAGGAACACATATGCACTCCACTTCCTATGACCAGAACGCCTTTAGGTTCTACGTCGCTGTTCATCAAGGCATCGGCTATTTGTGAAATTAACCTTTCCTGAATTTGGGGTCTGGATGCATAATAATTCGTTATCCTTATTAGCTTACTGAACCCTGCTACCTTTCCTCCTTTTCCAACGACGTATGCTATATGGACCTTGCCTATGAATGGAAGCAGATGATGCTCACACAAAGATGAGAAACCCACATCTTTAGCCACGATGAGCTGGTCTTCCTCATATTCTACGTCTCCAGCTTCCGATAGCTTGAACACCTTTATCTCTGGTGGGTCCGTCCTTAATCCAGAGGTCATCTCATAAAGTGCCTTTGCAACCCTTGTAGGAGTCTCCCTTAGACCTTCCCTGTTCACGTCCTCTCCTAATAACTCTAGGATTTCCTTGACACGAATTGATATCTCCTCTATAGCTTTCTCTTTATATTCTATCTTTTCCATTGTAACCTACTATGTACTTCCTTAAAATTAATACTTTTTTACAGAACATTTAACTACCGTTTTTAATGCCTCTATAGATTACAGGAGTTTATAAGTGGTTTCTAACACTTCAGGCTTCCCTTTCCTTACGACTAAAGTATCTTCAATTCTGACTCCGAACTTGCCGTGTATGTATATTCCGGGTTCTGCGGTTATTACCATGTTCTCCTTTAACACGTCCTTTGATGTAAATGAAACGTATGGCTTCTCGTGTACTTCTATCCCTACACCGTGGCCAGTTGAATGGACGAAGTACTTTCCGAATCCAGCCTTCTCTATCACCTTCCTTGCTGCCATGTCTATCTCTGATGCCTTAACTCCATCTCTCACTAGGTCTATTGCCTCTAACTGGGCTTGCAGGACTATCTCATAGATCTTCCTCACTTCTTCCAACGGTGAAGGTATGAAAGTCCTGGTACTGTCAAAACAATACCCACCATATTTAGCCCCTATGTCTACTACTGCCGGTTTACCCACCTCAAACCTCTTATCTGAGGGGACGTGGTGTGGCTTAGCTGAGTTCTCAGAGAAGGCTACTATAGAAGGAAAGGCGTAATCCTCTGCGCCCTCTTCCTTCATTGTCATGTCTATATAACCCGCAACCTGCTTCTCGCTGACGTTCCCTGATAAGACTTTGTCCATACCGACCTTCATTGCAGACGAAGTGATTTTACCTGCCTCCTTTATCATTGCTATTTCGTCTTCATCTTTTATCGATCTCTGGTTCAGGACAGCGTCAGAGATGTCAAAAATGTCGTTTACTAAGCTCTTGAATTGGAGGTAGGAAGGTGCATTGACCCATCCTAGATCGACTCCAAGTTTACGACAGCCCCCTAAAACGCTCTTCAGCACAGTTGTCAGAGACCCTTCAAACGTGTCCTCTGTTATCTTGAACGGAAAATAGCTTACTACATCTACTCCTTTTACTTCTAGAGCCCGGTTCTTTTCCAGCTCTGGGACTATTAGGGTAAGCCTACCATCCTTTAGGGTTAGTACTCCAGCCCCTTCAAAGTTAGAGTAGTAGTAGAGATTAGGCTCTGCTGTGATCATCACGCAGTCTACTCCGTCCTCTTCCTGGAGCTTCTGAAGTTTTCCGAGCATATTCATAAATTATATTTGAAGTTGGGCTCTCTAATAGCTATCGCAATTTCGAATGCTGACCTTATTAAAGAATATGCTACGTCGTCTCTCTCATCCAACACTGAGGAAATATCTATAACCCTCTCATCTCTATACAAACAAGTCTTTAGCTTTCCGTCTGCGGTCAACCTTATTCTGTTGCAACCAGCGCAGAATAATGGATTAGCGTAAGGTTTGACGACCTCTATCACCATACCTGAGCTCATGACGTACCTTGGCCTCATATGTTTGGACCTAAGCTCTTTCCTGACTGATAGGTTCTCCAGTTTCTTCTCTAAGTCCCTTAGAAATATATGGTTAGCAAATGCCTCCCTTCCATGACCGACAGGGTGCATCTCTATCAGGTGAACCTCGTCTACCCCAATCCCCTCTACCATGGAAAGAAGATTTTCTATGTCATTCAAGTTCTTCCTTGTAACTACAATGTTCACTTTCAAAGGTCTGAGGTCGTTCTCTAAGGCGACCTTAATCCCTTCAACGACCCTGTGAAATGCATCAACGCCTGTCACAGCCTTGAAAGATGTAGGGTCTGACCCATGCAAGCTTACATTGACTCTCGACAGGCCAGCCTCCTTTAGCTTCCCCGCAATTGAGGCCAGCAGAAAGCCGTTAGTTGTCATGGAAACTTCTAATCCCAAAGAGGATATGTCCGAGATGATCTCAAACAGATCTCTCCTGAGTGTAGGTTCTCCTCCCGTGAGTTTAACCGATCTAACTCCGTAATCCTTTGAGACCTCAGTTACCCTAAATATCCCACGTCTGGACACTCCGGATACAGCATCTCCTTCACCTTCCATGTGACAAAAGAAACACTTGAAGTTGCAAGTATGAGTCAGGGTTATCCTCAGGTCTTCAACTGGTCTACCGAATCTGTCAAGCATATATATACTCTTATATTTCCGCTAGTTAAAAATCACGCTATGGATGAAGTTGACTGTCCAAGGTGCAGAGTAAAAATGGAGTTCTTGGTAGAAGCTGAGCTAGGCGACTCCAGCAAGACCATAAAGTATTTTTATAAATGTCCTGCCTGCGGAGTTAGGATACTTGACCAAGAAGTGAGAACAAGGAAGGACAACGATAAGATAGTCATAGAAACTCTGCGCTAATCTTCTTAATTTCAATCAAATGTAATGGAGGAAAAAGGGCCAGCAAAGGTACGTTTTTTATATCAGTGATTTTCAAGGCTATTTCGTTGTCAATTTCATATCCTGTCATGAAAGACCTTATGCATTCCCTATACTCCTTAACCTCATTGATGAAGGCGAAGCTAGAGAACAGAAGGAAGACCAGAATGTCCCATGCTATATAATCCTTGGATGCATTCCTTATTGCCTGCTCTGCATCTATGACGAAAACCTCGTCGTCCTTTATCATGAAGTTAGATAGCTTTGTGTCCCCCATGACGAAACCGGCTTCATGTATCTTTCTTAGAGCTTTTCCAATTAATTCGAAACTTTCCCTGTCCTTGCCTACCTCTTTTCCGTCTATAAATTCTCTAAATAGGCATATACGATCGTAATCCATGTCGATTATTTTAGGTACTCCTATTCCCTTCCACCTGAAGGTGAAGAACTCAATTTCCCTTCCCATCCTCTCCAACGGTTGAGAAGCATAAGGAAACGTATAGAACATTCCAGAAATAATAAACCATTTTAGACCAAAAACTGAAGAATAGCACTTTGAAACTATCTTCCTGCCATCTCTCCACTCGATCTTAGACTGTGTGTAAAGCGACGGCGCTATCTTTATGCTCCTCATTTATGTCAGTTACTATTCTCAACCTTATTAACTCGCCGTCATCGTAGACCTCCTCCGGCTTCATAGCCAAAATATCAGAAATATTAGGAACTTTTGGATAAAAATCTAAAACATCTCCTTTCTTATTTAAAATTACAATCAGCTCTGACACGAACTATTTGTTGTTCTCTTCTGCTTTTAAAATTTGTTCCAGCATTTCTATGTACTTGAACACATCGTCAGGGAATATGAGAACAGTTACTTTCTCATCGTTAACCTTATTAAATGCGGAAACTGTAGCGCCTGCGCTTATTCCTATCAAGATACCTGTAGAACGGGCTATTAGCTTTACACCTTCTATAGCTTCGTTCAGAGTTATATCAAGAACCTTATCTATCTTAGCCATGCTCAGAAGTGAATTATGTGAAAAGTCTTGTCTCTTCAGTCCCGGAATCCTTGATCCTTCTGCTGGCTGAACCCCAATGATTTCTACGGCATCCCCATATTTCTCCTTAAAATATTTTGAAATCCCAGCCAAATGCCCTCCAGTCCCCATAGTAGCTATGATCCTTTCTGGCCTCAATCCTTGCGATGATAACTGTTCATCTATTTCTCTGGCAGTTGTATTATAATGCGCAAGGACGTTCGCAGGGTTATTAAACTGATCTAAGTTCAACGCGTTGGTTACAACTGCATATTGTTTAACTAAAGGTATCAAGTCAGCCGTTTTGTCTCCTGCCGAAAAGACCTCCGCACCTAATAGTTGCGCCAAGAAAGGATACACCTTTGACGCGGACGATGGAACGAACATAGTGAAGTTCATCCCATGGGAAGCTGCCATAGATGCTAGAGCTATTCCTGTATTGCCTGATGTAGCCTCAGTTAAGGATTTGGCTTCTTTCTTTACTGCCTCTTTGAAAAGGAAAAAGGCAGTTCTATCCTTTATGCTGTGGCTAAAGGGATTATAGAACTCTAGTTTCCCCCAGACGTTCTTACCTATTCTCAACCTTAAGAGAGGGGTTGGCCACATACCCTCTAAAAGGTCAATTGAGTCCTCAAATACATGAAGATCTCTTGACACAATACGGACCTACCTCGATCTTAAACAATAGATTACGCCTATTATATTTATAGCTTTTTCACATAGGCTGTTTCTTAACTAGCCTTATTGTAACGTTGAATCTGTTTCCCTCCTTGTTGTAGCCTTTATACTCGTTTCCCGTCTCTTTGCACCATTTCTCCAGCTCCAGAGCCGCTGCCTCCCAATCAGTGGATATCAACACTTCTTCCTGCTGTCCTTCCTGCAATGAGTTCCACTCTTTGAACACGTCCATTACAACCATGGGGCAAACACCATCTGCTTTTATTACTTTCAAAGAGTTACCACCACATCAGATTCCTTGGCTGAAAGTAAAAAAGATATACCACCTGACAACTTTACATTCTCCATCAAATCCTCCTTACTGATCTTAGCAATTCTCAAGCCTGCTTCATCTACAAAAAATTGAACGCCTGCGCTCATAGCCCTTTTAAGTAGAGCTTCTATGTCAGTTATTCCCAATTTCTTCATCTGCATCTTCACGAAAAATCTAGCTAATCCTCCTATACTCAGCTTTGACCTAGCTTTCCTTCCTTTTTCTCCTTCGGCTAATAGAACTACGGCTTGAGACGTAACAAAGACGTTAACTTCCCACCCTAGAGTTCTAGCTTCAGTTGCCATAACGAGAGCATGGTAAAACTTGTCCATGCTGTTCTCAGCTTGTAGAATTGTAAGCTTACCTGCCATAGATAATTAAAGCTCTTCATTAGATTAAAAGATAGATTTCAGAAATGAAAATAAGGGCATTCACTTTCTTCGCAAAAGAGTTATCAGAAGTAGAGAAGGCCGAGACTATATTATCTAGCATCAAGAGGGACGACATATGGACCAAGAGAATCTCTTTACCTCCAACACCTAGGGATGTAACTCTAGATAAAATTTCCGAGATCCCCACCATGAAAGACGTTATCTATAGCGTTGCAAGTTTGACCTCCAATGATCCAAGGTTGAAAGAGGTAAATGATATCCTTTCAGTTTCTGATAACTTCTATGCTAATGTTTTGCTCAGGGACGAGAAGGACATAGACATGGTTTCTAACCTTGTCCTAAGCTTGGAACCAGAGCAAGCGACTAGGTTCGGAGTCCTCTTCAACGATTGGTTCTTGGTCTCTCCTTATTTCCCGATCTCCACTGCTGACGTAGCTTCAAGTTCCTTCGGTCTCGCTCTGATTTACACAGATGAAGCCATGTCAGGGAAGATGGTAAAAGCGTTCTCTGCCTCTGATGAAATTGGGAGGAAGCTGGAGAACGAACTCAAGGTAAGATACTTGGGGACTGATCTGTCTCTCTCGCCTTGGATGGAGAAAAGCGTGGGAGAGATAATAGAGAAGAAGAGCGACACCATGTTCAACATTTCAAATATATGGGCTGTACACGAGATAAACCGTGAAATAGCTGAGTCCGCATTATCGTCAAAGGTAAGACCTTTGGGTTTTTCAGAGCTCATGTTGCCAGTCGCAGAGGACAACTTGCTAAGGAAAAGGGTTGAAGAAGAGAAATTGACCTTAAGGGACCTGCTTGAACTGACGTTCGTGTGCGCAGCTGGAATAGACATGGTTGCCCTATACAGAGACAAGAAGGTTATCCTTGACTTGATTAAAGCATTATACTCGATAAGGCTAACTAAAATGAGACCAATAGGTATGAGAATAGTACCAAGCAACGGTGGAAAAGTACATGTTAAAGAGTTTGGTGATATTCCTGAAGTTAAAGTAATATAGGCTAGGTTTAAACTACTTTTATATACCTTGTATTTTACTATACATAATAGAGTGGACTTATATGGAAGTCAGAAGAGTTCAGAAGTTTGGCAAGTCTACGCTAATGGTGTCTTTGCCCGCCGACTGGGTGAAAGAGGTCAGCTTGTCTGCAGGTGAGAGCGTATACTTGGAAGTTGATGAAGATGGAAGCTTGAAGGTTTATCCTCCCAATCTGAAGTCTGAGTCTAACAGCAGGGAAGTCAAAATAACGCTTTCAGGTCAAGTTCAGCCAGAGGTCGTGAGTAGAGCAGTTTATTCTCTTTATATACTTGGTATAGATAAAATAGATATTTCGTCAAAAGACGGTATAATTGGAGAAGAAACCATGAGGAAGATAAAGGAGGCATCAAGGAATCTTATAGGATTAGAAATAATAACACAGACAGTAGATAGCATTCAAATACAGTCCTTTTTAGACCCGACCAAGTACAGCATCAGTAGCTTGATTGCTAGACTATCAAACTCTATAAAGCAGATGCTTCATTACCTAGATTTGGGCATAAAGGAGTCAAGCAGGACATTCCTGCAAGAGGTAATAGAACTGGAGAAGGAAATTGATAGACTCTATTATTTAGCCTTAAGACAGCTCTTGCTGGCACAGATAAACAGAAGCCTAGCTTACATGATAGGCGTGAAAAGAATTCAGATAGTAGGAAACAGGATATTAATTAAGTCAATAGAAGAAGCTGCAGATGAGATAAGTGAGGCAGCTAGCGATCTTCTGGCATTACATCCTGAGGATATGGAAGTGCTTAAGAACTTTTGGAACAAACTAAATATTTTCATAGAACAGACAGCAGTGGTAATAGACCACACTGTAAAGGTGCTATCTAAGGAAGACGTTATGCTAATAAATGAAGTAATGGAAGAATTGAGGACACTTAGGAGGGTGCTCATAGCCGAAGCCTCAGAGCTTGAGGACAAAATTATAGAAATAAAGTCACCAATGCTGATATCCACAGTGAGGTCATTAAATTTAAGGCTTTACAACTCGATAAGGAGAATGGAACCTATAGTGGAGATAGCATTTAACAGAAGCATAGAGAACTTGAAAGAAATTCAATTAAGAGGTTAATCTACTTTCGGTTTGAGGTTCGGCAGAGTTCAGGGCTTTGAGCTGAGATATAACTTTCTCCCTTATCTGGGTAGGAGACGGAAGATCGCGAACTAGCTTTCCATCCTTCATATATAGCTTAAGCAGAGGTTCACAGCCATCCATAGCTTGATCTAAGAGTGTTATCTTGTATTCCTTTCCACACCTAAACACCTGTTTAGCTCCTGGCCACTTTCCTCTCTTCGTAAATGGAGTCCATTTCCCTCCTTCATATTTCTCTACTATGTCAGCACTGAAGTCTACACTTGGTGGAAAAGCTATAGAAGTACCAATACCGAAGCCATCTACAACGTCACGGAGTTCCATGATGTCATTTTCGTCCAAGCCTCCGCTTGCAATTATCTTCACCTTAGAAAATCCGTTTATATCTAATGTCCATCTAATCTCCTTGATGATCCTCTTGAAGTTACCGCGTCTACTAGAAGGAGTATCTAACCTTATGCCGTAAAGCCTCTCTTTTAGCGTAAGCGCGGCTTTCAAGGCTTCGTTTCTCTCATCGTCGAACGTATCAACTAGGACAATCCTGGGAACGTCTGGTTCAACAGACTCATCGAACGCTCTCCATGCAGTAACACTATCGCCGACTGATAACATGAGCGCGTGTGGCATCGTACCAGAAGGTTTAACCCCTATGAAGCTCTCGCTCATTAGTCCTGACACACCATCCATTCCTCCAATGTAAGCCGCCCTATCTGCCATCGGGGCTATTGCGGGGTGCAAAGCTCTTAACCCAAAGAAAGTCATCTGCTTGTCAATTGCGATGGACTTCATTCTCGCTGCCTTGGTTGCTATGCTACTTTCATGCCTTATAACTCCCAGTAATGCAGTCTCCAATCTGCCAAAGTCTAAATAATTGCCCTCAATGATCATGACCGGCTCGATTTCCCTGAAGATTGTACCCTCATCCATAGCATATACCGTAACATTTTTACCTTCCAATAGGTTTAGAGCTTCCTCAAGTCCAGCAAACACTCCCCAAGGATATCCAGTTGGAAGTCCATAACAGTGAAATTCCATTCTTACTTTAACGTCTTTCAAGCCGAGATGGTTTAGTGCTCTAAGCGTCCTATCAAAGTAAACGTCTGTGATCTCTCCACTCTTGATCTCCTCTTCTCCTGCAATGTAAAGCTTCATATTTACCTGAAAGTAACTAATAGGATAATTTTTAAACCTTACATGGTAACTTAGATCGATTTAGAATGATTACTGCAAATATGGTACCTCCTGAAAAATTGATAGAAAAGCTCTCAACTTACCTAAAGGAGAACAGCATAGTAAGTCCTCCCGAGTGGAGCATAATAACCAAAACTGCAAGCTTTAAGGAAAGAATACCAGACAACCCAGAGGAGTGGTGGTACGTAAGGACAGCTTCCATAATGAGAAGAATGTACATCGATACATTTCTAGGTGTAGGTAAAAGTAAGGTAGTTTACGGTGGTCCCAAATCTAAGGGAAATAGACCCCCTCATTTCTCGAAAGCCCCGGGACATTCCACCAGATTAATTATGCAACAGCTAGAGAAGGCCGGCCTCGTCATTAAGACCAAGAGGGGAAGGATGTTATCTTCAAGAGGAAGGTCATTAATGGATAAGATATCTCTAGACGCATTTAAGGAATTAGCTGAGTCTAATCCATCCCTTAAAGTATACATGGAGGGGTGATACGTACGTCTGATTATGACGACGAAGAGCTAAACGATCTTTTAAACAAGAGAGCATCAGAGGAACAGAGGAGGGCTGAAGCAGAAAAAAGGAAACAAAGTGAAATTGAATCACAAAGAGATGCAGCGCTACGAGCTATTTTGACTCCAGAGGCTAGGCAGAGATTATCTAACATAAAACTAGTGAAACCTGATTTCGCCAATTCATTAAGCGACCAGCTCATTGTACTGGCACAAAGTGGCAGAATAAAGGTTCCAATAACTGACGATGACTTGAAGGCAATACTGAGCCAGCTCACAGAACAAAACAGAAGAGATTTTAAGATACAAATTAGAGAGAGAGGATGGAATGAGCACGCATAAAAATTTGGGCAAAAAGCTCAGGCTCGGGAAAGCAATGAAAAACAATGAGAGCGTACCAGTCTGGGTTATATTGAGAACAAACGGAAAATATAAGTATAACTTAATGAGAAGGGACTGGAGAAGGAACGATCTGAAGGTGTGATAAATGAAGGAGAAGGATAATTTCGAGATGACAATAAACCTTAGGAGGGCTATAATGGGAAAAAGGAACGTTAGAAGCAGGAGAGCAATAAACATAATAAAGGAGACCGTAGCCAGACATTTCAATGCTGAAAGAGTTGTCCTAGACCCTATGCTGAACCAAGTTGTCTCTATAAACGGAAGAGAAAAAATTCAGAGCAAAGTTAAGATAGCTGTAACTAAAGTTGGAGAAAAAACATTTCTAGTAAGACCTGTAATCAAGAGTGAATGAACCTGCAGAAAGCGAGCATATTTGGGTCAGATAATATAGGAATCTATATTTTTACAAATAATAAATATTCTTTAGTTCCCCGTGGTACGGATAAGAAGTTAATTGAGGCTATAAGTGAAAACCTAGGGACTGAGGTGATAGAGTCTCAGATATCTGGGACTTTCTTGCTTGGCATTTTCATAGCTGGAAACGATAACGTTGTCCTGCTTCCTAAAACGTCAACCGATGAGGAAGTATCCTTTTTGAAGAGGGAGCTGAAAGACTGCAGAGTAGAGGTTTTTGATTCTAGGGTAACAGCATTTGGAAATACAATTTTAATTAACAATAAAGGTGCTATGCTATATCCTGACTTCACAGATACGGAAGTTAAAATGTTGAAGAAAATAACTGACATCGAGAACGTGGAGAAAGGCTCAATAGCTAACATAATCAGCGTTGGTGCAGTGGGCGCAGTAAACGACAAGGGAGGTCTAACTCACATAGACGCAACAGAAGAGGACATGAAAAGGCTAGAAAGGATTTTCAAAGTAAACTTTAATATAGGTACAATAAATTTTGGAAATACTTTCATAAAGAGCGGTTTAGTGGTAAATAATAAAGGAATACTTATAGGATCGAGCACTACTGGACCAGAGATTTTAAGAATACAAAAAGCATTTGGTGATTGAAATGTCAGAAGTAAAAACGTTTATGATAAAAGGCATAGCCTTGTTCGGCGAATCTCATTACCCAGTAAGGCAAAGGTTCGTTAAGTACGTGAGGGCATTAAGTGAGAACCAAGCAAGAGAAATAATATATTCTAACTTTGGCAGTAAAAACAAAATAAAAAGAAAGAACATTAAAATAGAGGAGATCAAGGAAGTAGATCCGAGCACTATAAACGACAAGAGAATAAATGACCTCATGGAACTGGATCATATAGTGATTTGAGAGGTGCTGAGAAATGGCAGACCAAAACAGAGAGATGCAAATATCCTTGGAGGACTTATTGGCGCAAGCTGAATACTTGAAAAAATACATCGATATGTTACAAAAATCTATAGCAGATCTGACAGATTCACTTGCATCAATAGATTCAGCGAAGCAGTTTTTAGAAAACATAAATGAAAAAGGAGATCAACTAATAACCGTAGACAGGAGAGGTTTCGTCTTAATTAAAGGAGAAGTGAAAGATAGCTCGAAGGTCACCCTGAATATAGGTCTCGGATATTACGCGGAGGTCTCTCCTGAACATGCGCAGAAGTTCCTTGACGCTAAAAGGGACGAGATAAATAAAGCCCTTCAAAACATGGTAGCTGAAAGGGACAAGGCTGCTACTGCCTATTACCAGATAGCCGAAATCCTTGAAAGGGCACAGGCAGAACAGCCAAGGTGATTCTCCTGTTTCGATAAATTAAAGAAAGCTTTTTCTAACTTTGTAGGAAAAATCAAAGAGGAGCCTAAAAGACCTCAAGAGGAAAAGCCTCAAGAGGTCCCCAAAGGTGAAGGACAGAGTTTTCCCCAGCCAACTCAAGGAAATGAGCCTCCAAAGGTAGAGGAAACTCCCGTTGAAGAAATAAACACTGCAAATAGCACGATAGAAAAAGAACAAGAGACCCTCCCCAAGAAAACGAATCTGCGAACAAGCGATAAGCTTAATCCTCAAGAGGAAAAGCCTCAAGAG
>DAHF01000103.1:15822-20730 GCA_002495845.1 Sulfolobus sp. UBA167 | reverse complement strand
GAGCCTCCAAAGGTAGAGGAAACTTCACACCGGCCTACAGAGACGATCAAGAGAGAGGAAGAAGTTCCAGCTATGAAAGAAGAAATCCTCTACAAAACCGAGACAAAGAAGGAGGAAAAGAAAAGGACGGGGCTTTTCGACGTCTTTAGGTATAAAGAGATCAAAGAAAAGGACGTAGACGACCTAATAGAGGAGCTCAGGTATCAATTGATGGAGAGCGATGTATCATATGATGTAACGGAGAAGCTACTTGACGACATAAAGAGAGCTATAATAGGGAGGAAAATAAGAAGGAGCGAAGACGTGGAGCAGATACTCATGGACACGCTAAAAAAATCTATAACAGAAATTCTAACAAAAAATGAAAATATAGATATTATAAACATGATACGGAATTCCAAAAAGCCCTTCGTCATAGTCTTCTTCGGCGTCAACGGTGTGGGAAAAACCACAACGATAGCTAAGTTCATTTACATGCTGAAAAAGAACGGAATGACGTGCATGGTGTCTGCCTCTGATACTTTCAGGGCTGCTGCCCAAGAACAGCTTGCAATACATGCACAAAAGCTCGAAGTGCCTATAGTGAAAGGAAAATATGGTGGCGATCCAGCAGCGGTGGCTTTCGACGCTATTCAGTCAGCTAAGAGCAGAAACATAGACGTAGTTTTAATCGACACTGCAGGAAGGATGAACACTGACGCAGACCTGACTAACGAGCTCAGAAGGGTGATGAAAATAGCTAAGCCTAATTTCAAGATATTGGTTTTAGACTCGCTAGGAGGCAACGATACGCTTGAGCAAGCAAAATACTTTGAGAATGCCATCGGTTTCGACGCTGTGATACTTACAAAAGTAGACGCAGATGCAAAGGGAGGAGTCGTACTTTCATTAGCTTATGAGCTTAAGAAACCCGTTATATTTCTCGGCGTAGGCCAGGAATATGAAAACTTGGAACCTTTCTCTGCCCAATGGTTCATCGATAGGCTGTTCAGTAGTTAAACTAATATTCTATAATTCAGTACCCTTTACTATATGTCAAGTAAATCTACGCCAAAGAGTAAACAGAACGCAGGCTCTAAGAGCAAAGGTAGCAACAACTTTGTCATAGCATGGTTTCAACACAGAAAGGAAGATTGGAACAGAATAATTACAGTTGCAAAGAAACCTGATAAAGAAACTTACAAGTTCAACCTGAGGATCACTGGTTTAATTATATTAGTTGTTGGATTATTAGCTTTCGCTATACAAGCAATCATGGCCTACGTCGTAGGGTGAGTAAATGGAAAGGCCTAAGATGAGAAACTACTACGCTGTCAAAGTCACGGGAGGCCAGGAAATTAACGTAGCCCTCATGTTAGAGGAGAGGATAAAAACTAACAATTTGTCTGAAATATATTCCATCCTGGTACCACATTCTCTAAAGGGTTACATAGTTATCGAGGCTGGAGGACCTCATATAGTAAAATTGTTAATATCTGGGATAAGAAACGTGAAGGGAGTTGCACAAGGTCTTTTAAATAAGAACGATGTAGCAAAGATGATTTCCTCCAACTTGGTGAAGGTTAAGCTAGAAAAGGACCAGATGGTGGAGATCAACTCTGGACCTTTTAGAGGTATGCAAGCTCAAGTTGTAAGAGTAGAGGAGGAGAAAGGAGAGGTAGTGTTAAATATTCTAGAATCTGCTTTTCCTTTGACAGTAACCGTGCCCATAGATCAAGTTAAAATTTTAAAGAGGTGAAACGTGTGCCCACTAAAA
The DNA here is from genome assembly GCA_002495845.1 of Sulfolobus sp. UBA167. Classification (GTDB taxonomy): domain Archaea; phylum Thermoproteota; class Thermoprotei_A; order Sulfolobales; family Sulfolobaceae; genus Sulfuracidifex. The sequence continues at coordinate 18,974 of DAHF01000103.1, read as the reverse complement.
CCATAAAGATTATGGTAGAAGGAGGAAACGCGAAGCCAACTCCACCGCTGGCTCCAACCTTATCTCAGCTCAAGCTAAACGTTGGAGAGGTAGTAAAGAAAATCAATGAAGCAACAGCACAGTTTAAAGGGATGAGCGTCCCGGTTAGCGTTGAAGTTGATACCAATACAAAGAAATATACGGTGTCTGTAGGAATTCCTACAACTACCGCCTTACTATTGAAGGAAGCAGGCGCTAATGAACCTTCTGGAGATACAGCTCATAAGAAAATAGGCAACGTAGGCTTTGAGAGCTTAGCAAAAGTCGCATTAATGAAGAAACCGTCTATGACATGTAAGAGCATAAAGAGCGCTGTGAAAAGCTTGTTAGGTTCAGCACATGAGATAGGAATAACGGTCGACGGAAGAGACCCGAAGGATCTAGTGAAGGAAGTAGACGAAGGAAAGTTTGATGAAGTGTTAAATAAGTATGAAGAAAAGTGGAATGGTGATGCTTAATGATAGTCCCAAAGGAAAAATTGGCTGAAGCCATAGGTAAAGCTTTGGAGGAGGAAAACAAAACTAAGAGGGAATTTAAACAGAGCGTTGATATAATAGTTACATTTAGAGACGTTGACATGAAAAGGGGAGACATAAAACTGAGAGAGATTGTGAACTTACCTAAATCACCTTCGAAAGAAAAGAAGGTTTTGGTTATTCCCACTTTTGAGCAAACAGATTATGCAAAGAAAGCAGAACCCAATCTACTTTTGCCCAAGGATGAGCTACAGAAGCTTCAAGGAAACAAGAGAGCTATTAAGAAAATAGCGACCCAGAATGATTGGTTCTTAATAGCCCCTGATTCCATGGCATTAGCAGGACGTATACTCGGACCCGCTCTAGGTCCAAGAGGAAAGTTTCCTACTCCCTTGCCGGCTGCAGCAGATATAACAGAATATATAAATAGATATAAGAGATCAACTTTGCTAAAAACTAAAGATCAGCCTCATGCACAAGCGTTCATAGGTTTGGAAGACCAGAAGCCAGAAGACCTAGCCGAGAATTCTTTAGCTATACTAAATGTAATAGAAAGTAAGGTTTCTAACGCGCTATCAAAAGTGGGAAATATTTATATAAAAACCACGATGGGTAAGCCAGTCAAAGTAAGCACAAGGTGAAAATAAATGGCAGTAGAAGTGCAAGAAAGGAAAATAGCAAAATGGAAGATAGACGAAGTAGAAGAACTAACTGAAGAGCTAAAGAAAAACAAGACCGTAATTATAGCCAGCTTAGAGGGATTTCCAGCAGACAAGCTCCACGAAATAAGGAAGCAGCTGAGAGGAAAAGCAACGGTAAGAGTGACTAAGAATTCCTTGTTTGGAATAGCAGCTAAGAACGCTGGGATAGACGTAAGCAAGTTAGAGAAGTATCTAACAGGACCTAACATCTTCATCCTAACTAATGACAATCCCTTTACTTTCTCCATATTCTTTGACAAGTTCAAGTTAAAGAGATTCGCTAAGGCAGGTGATACTGCAGAGGAAGAAGTTATGATACCCGCTGGAGATACTGGATTTGCGGCTGGGCCAGTGCTAAGCACTTTCGGAAAACTTAAGATAAAGACTAGAGTGCAGGAAGGGAAAATATTCGTAGCTGAAGACACGGTAATAGCTAAGCCCGGCTCGAAGATACCAGATGATGCGATTCCAATACTGCAGAAATTAGGTATAATGCCAGTGTACATCAAGCTAAGTCTCAAGGGCGCTTACTATGAAGGGTTATTGATACCATCGGAGGAAATGAAGATAGACCTAGATGAGTACGCCAATAACATAGCTAAAGCCTACCGCGAGTCCATGGCTGTTGCTGTAGAAATAGCATACCCAGTACCAGAAGTATTGAAGTTAACACTAGAGAAAGCATACAGGAACACTATGGCCTTAGCAGCAGAGATAGGTTACATAACACCAGAGACCGCAGAGCAGGTATTCTCCAGGGCGATGGCAAAGGCATATGCGCTAGCTTCAGCACTTGAAGGAAAGGTCGATCTTGGAATAAACGTACCGAAGGCGCCGACACAAGCACCAGCGGAGGAGAAGAAAGAGGAGAAAAAGCAAGAAGAGGAGAAGAAAGGACCAAGCGAGGAAGAAATAGGAGGAAGCATTTCCTCCTTGTTTGGGTAAGCTTAAATATCACATGTAACAACTTCTTAAGAGTGAAATAGATATGGAGTACATATACGCTAGTTTACTTCTCCATGCCTCAAAGAAGGAAATATCAGAAGACAACCTAAAAGCAGTTCTTACAGCAGCGGGAATACAAGTTGATGATGTAAGAGTTAAGGCAGTAGCCGCAGCATTAAAGGAAGTAAACATAGAAGAGGTCTTGAAGAATGCATCTACAATGCAAGTAGCTGCAGTAGCTGCGCCGACACAAGCACCAGCGGAGGAGAAGAAAGAGGAGAAAAAGCAAGAAGAGGAGAAGAAAGGACCAAGCGAGGAAGAAATCGCCGGAGGTCTTGCTTCCCTCTTCGGATAAAACCGAAGCCAAAAATTCTTTAATCTCCCTGTTCTTTTCTTTTCTAATGCAAATCACCGAAAGTGAGTATTCTCTCAATTTTTTCAAGGAAAGAGATTATCTTAGGAGGACTTGTAAGTCATGCAAAACGCCTTTCTGGAGCAAAGACAAGACAAGGGAAGTCTGCTCTGACATCCCTTGCACGGATTATTATTTCTTTGATATACCTATAAGGAGCAAGCCTCTGTCCGTCAGGGAAGCTAGAGAGAAGTTCATATCATTCTTTCAAAGAAATGGCCATACGCCAGTTAAGCCAAAGCCTGTCCTAGCTAGATGGAGGGAAGACTTATACCTAACGATAGCTAGCATAGTGGACTTCCAACCCCACGTCACGAGCGGGTTAGTTCCCCCTCCCGCTAACCCTCTAGTGGTGAGCCAACCTGCAATAAGATTGGAAGACATAGACAACGTAGGAGTGACCTTCGGAAGGCATCTGACCACATTTGAAATGGCAGCGCATCACGCTTTCAACTATCCCGACAAGGAAATCTACTGGAAGGAGAAAACCGTGGAGCTAGCTACTAGGTTCTTCACGGAGGAAATGGGAATACCGGAAGAGGAACTTAACTTCAAGGAATCTTGGTGGGAAGGAGGAGG
>DAHF01000103.1:13206-15704 GCA_002495845.1 Sulfolobus sp. UBA167 | reverse complement strand
CATGGGTAACTCAGAAGACTCCAACGGCTTTCCACGCAATTTATGGGGATCTAGTCTACAAGTTCTTCAAGAGGATAGGTGTCGATTACGTAGATGAGGCTATGTTCAAGGAAGCGTCTAGGCTTGCAGGGAAAATAGATCCAGACAATCCTGAGACCATAAAGAGACACAGGGAAGCCGTAGCAAAAGAGATAGGGGAAGACGTCAAAATGGTGGACGAAGAGCTAACCAGGGCTGCTAGGGTGTTTCAACTATTGGACCACTCTAAAACCGTCGCTTTAATGTTAGGAGATGGCTTAGTGCCGTCAAACTCAGGAGAGGGATATCTGGGTAGGCTCGTGATGAGGAGAGCCATGAGAGTAGCTAAGTTACTGAAGTCAGACATAAGGTTCTATGAACTAGTACAGGAACAAGTAAGCTTCTGGGGAGAGGACTTTCCACAACTCGTCAAAAACAAGGACTATATCCTCGACGTAGTAGAGAACGAACAAATCAAATTTGAGGAACTCTACTCTAAGGTCCCTTCAATAGCCTCAACCTTGTCTAAGAAAGGTGTCTCGGCAGATGATTTGATCCAAATCTACGACTCTAATGGAATTCCTCCAGACATGCTCTCAGAGGAGTTGAAAAACAGGGGGATCGAAATTCAAGTTCCAGACAACTTCTACGCCCTTGTAGCCAGGAGGCATCAATCTGCTCCAATAAAGGGAAAAGAGAAGGCAAAGCTCCCCGCTGAAGTCATCAAAGAGGTAAGGGGGCTACAGAGCACAGAGAAGCTATACTATCAAGATCAATATCAAAGGGAGTTTGAGGGAAGAGTTATCAAGGTAATTAAGGGAAAATACGTAGTCCTAGACAGAACCACGTTCTACCCTGAAGGTGGAGGACAGATAGGAGATAAGGGAACACTATATCTACCTGAAGGCGAAGTAAAAGTAATTGACACACAGAAAGTTGGTGACGTCATAGTCCACACTTTAGATAGGGAAATTAGTGCACAAGAGGGGACCTCAGTTAAGGGTGTAATAGACTGGGAGTCCAGATTTAGGACGATGAGGCATCACACAGTGACCCATGTGATTCTAGCGTCGGCTAAGAAGTTGCTTGGAGAACACGTATGGCAGGCTGGAGCTGAAAAGACTCCTGAGAAGGGTAGGCTCGACATAACTCATCACAAGATGCTCACAGTAGACCAAGTGAGGGAAATAGAGGCGATGTCAAACCACGTAATAAATGACTGCAGAGACGTCAAGGCAATCCACTTAAGCAGGACTGAAGCTGAGACTAAATACGGCGACTCTATATATGAGGGCGGAGTTCCAAACACTCCAACTGTCAGGTTGCTGGAAATTAAAGGCTGGGATGTGGAAGGTTGCGGAGGGACTCACGTTAGAAACACATCAGAGATAGGAGGCGTAAAGATCATCAAGGCCGAAAAAATCCAAGATGGCGTAATAAGGTTAGAGTACGTAGCAGGAGACAGGGTTTCAGAATATGCCGACAAGCTAGAGGAGTCATTAAATAAGGTAGCTGACATGATAGAGACTACGCCAGAACAGTTGGAGGGAAGAATGTCACGTCTAATTGAAGAGAGGGCAAAACTAGAGACTTCACTCCAGGAATACAGGCGGATGTACATAAAGGAAATAACGGAGAAGACTGAGCCTGAGAAGATAGGCGATATCAATCTGTACATTTTCACTCCAATAGACCAAGAGATAACCAAAGACGTCATGAAATACTTCACTTCCAGAAAGAGAAGCGTGGCTTTAGCAATCCTAGGAAACAGGGTGGAAATAGCGAGCTCCACTGACGTGGATCTGCAAAATGTTATAAGTGAGTTAAGGAAGGCCGGTGCAAAGGGAGGAGGAAAGGGAACATTTGCAAGCTTCTCGATCAAGGAGAGCGGAAGCGTAGTCGATGTCATCAGAAAGTCGTTTAAATGATGCGGCGCAAGATTACAAGTTCTTCCTAAACAGGGGTTACAGTAGACAAGTATCACTATACGCTGTAACTTCAAGGTATCTGCTCTCAGAGAAGGAGAGGCTACTCCTATACAGATGTATCCACAGTGACGACGAGATAGCCAGGATAAAGAAGAGAGAGGAGGAAAGTAGAAAAGAGCGGTCTACAGAAGTCTTGGTAGATGGATTCAACTTGGCTTTTTCCGTGATTTCCCTTTCGTTTGGCGAAGCTTACGCTTGTGACGACGGCTACATAAGGGATGTGGGAATGGGTAAATTCAAGAAGGAGAGAGACCTCATCGTGTCTGCACTTACCATATTAAACGAGCTATGTACATCAATGAAGAAGGAATGCACTTTCGTACTCGACGCACAAGTAAGCAAAAGCGGGGAGATAGCAAAGCTCATTTCTAGCGCGGGAGCTAGTGCTCTTCTATCCAAGACTGTAGACTCATTCTTGATAAGCTCTAACAGCTCTATCGCCTCAAACGATTTCCTTATCTTGATGAAAGCAAAGAAGATCATAAATTTGCT
>DAHF01000103.1:12919-13072 GCA_002495845.1 Sulfolobus sp. UBA167 | reverse complement strand
TCCTAGCTGAGCTACGGGTCCATGCTAGGACTAATTACTCTTTAGATGTGTCTGCTTTTATTTCTTTTGCATGTCTGACGGATAGCCTTCAACCAGGAAGGCGTCGTAATCTAGCTTGGAGTATTATTTATTTTTAAAATTAAGCTGTTTATG
>DAHF01000103.1:878-12858 GCA_002495845.1 Sulfolobus sp. UBA167 | reverse complement strand
AGGGCTATCTGGGTTTGCCTTAACTACCCTGATATTAAGCCTTTATAATGCAGGTATCCTACACGGAAGTCCTTCAAGCGTTTTTGGGTTGGCAATATTCTACGGTGGTCTAGCCCAAATCGTGGCCGGAATTTTAGAGCTGAAAGAAGGCAACAACTTCGGTTACGTAGCTTTCTTTACATATGGTGCCTTCTGGGAATGGTTCTTCTTCACGGCGTCTGGGCTTTCTGGCCCAACTCCTGCTTCAGGAATAGGAGCAGTCCTGATAGGCTTTGGTATATTCACTTTTGTAATGTGGATAGCAACTTTCAAATCTAACTTGTCATTGTTCCTGACGTTCTTGCTCCTATGGATAACGTTCTTCCTTTTAGGAGCAGGCGCAATAGATAACTCAATAACCTTGACGCATGCAGGAGGAATAGTAGGCATACTGACTGCATTAGTAGCTTGGTACACTGGGCTAATACAAATTGTAGCTCCTTCTCTTGGGGTCAGAGCTCCTCTAGGAAGGGCTCCATTAAGTTGACGAGTTTTTTTCTTTTAATATTAAAAAATATATTTTTGTTGACGGAATTAAAATACAATTTAGTATAAAGGAATCTCTATCTTCATGCAACTAAAGGCTATGTGGCTACGTTCAATTGTAACCCTAATTACAAGATCCCAGATCTTTGCATAAATTTAGGACGTCCTCGTATAAGCTCAAGAACGCCTCTGCTTTGTCCTTTGTTATGATGCCTATAACATCGTATTTCAAATACCTCTCTAAAAGAGGGAGCTCTGCAATTTTTTCTTTATTCCTAGAGACGAACCCCTTTATTATCTCACTGAACTCCGCTCTTCTTCCAATGAAATTAAGCATGGACCTTATATCCTTGGTGTAAATATATGACTTGGTTTTGTCCCTTATTATCCCTTTTATAAGGTAAGGTATACCATAAAAAACCATAACTGACGCTTGTTCATATAAGCTCTGAGATGCCAAGAGCTTAGCAGCATCAAGGTAACGAATTCCTTTCTCTATAAGAGGATCCATAAAGAAAATAAAAGACTAAAAACACTTAAAGTAGATGCTTAGAACGCTATTGGAGTGTAACCTTCTGATACCTTTTTCACTGTCTCTACTCCTCCCATTACTCCATTTATTCCATCAGTGTAAAGCATCTGCTCACTAAGGCCTAAGTTTTTCGCAGATACAGTACAGTACGATAGTTCTACTCCTGCTGATTTCAGACCTTCTATTTGCTTAGACATTTGCTGGAAATACATTGCGTCCTTCATCAAGATCTCTACACCCCTTCCCAGAAACATCAAAGAAACGTCAGCGCCGGCGTTCTTTTTTGCACCCATAGCAAAGTTTATTCCCATATTTACTCTATTCATGTCGTCCTTTCCAGCCGTTAAGATAACAAAGATTTTTGTCATAAAGAAAGGGGCTTTTTATCGTTTAAAACGTTTTCTTTATAGAAAGAGGTTTAACTTGATAAAAAGGAGGAACAAGTTTTTTATGTAATGCATTAAAGAATTAATTAGGTTAGCGGGAGTGCCCGAGCGGTTAAGGGGGCGGACTCAAGACCCACTGAGAGATCCGCTGGCGAAGGCCATCCGGGGTCCGAATCCCCGCTCCCGCACCTTCAGGGCTAATATAGAAATCTAGTCTTGCGTTCCTGAATTTTCTTGCATTTAGATACAAATGTATAGCTATGTAGATAAGAAAAGAGGGCGCTGAAAGTTTCTAAGAAAGCAATAAAAGATAATTAGCAAGTTAAAAGAACAAATGATAATAAAAACAGTGCCTATTTCCCTTTTAAGTTAACGAGGGTTAAGGAAGCGAAAGTCCCCCTTCCGCAAGGGCTAACCCCTAGAAGAGTTTTTAATGCTAAATCACGAATGACACCAATACCAAGGCTGGAAGAGCTGGGCCAGTACTAGGACTGGGAAATCTTAAGTCTGTGGAGAGCAAACCCTCCGTAACGACACGGGGCATCACAGAAAGGTTCGATGGAACATCGTATATCTCGAGGTTGCTCAGAGAAGCAGGAAAATCTCGAGGTGGGATGTCGTGAAGGTGGCAGTTCATATACTCAATCTGTAGGAATCCTTTTATTTTCCTAATTCTAAATAGAAATAGGAGCAAATAGTTCAATTTCCAGACCCAGTAGATTATAACTATCCTCCTGAGACTAAATTACCAGATGGGACATTATTGAAAGAAAGGACATATGGTAAGAGTCCACTAATTGTGAATAAGAAGTAGAAAAGGGGATCGAAATTGCTCAGAGAAGCATGAAATCGCTAGATGAAACGCCCGTCCGCGGGGGCGAAATAACTTCGCTAAGCACAAAAATTATGTAACTGCAAGAGTCACATTTTCTTTAACACTAAAGACGTCAAAGTAGATTTAACTCCCTTCACTGATCTCACGTTCTCTATAATCTGGTTTAACTCTACTGTATCATTAGCTTCAACTTTCATTAAGATGTCGTAGTCCCCGGATATCTCCATAACTTCCTTTACGCCCTGAAGTACTGAAAGCCTCCTCGTCACTGCAGTAGTATATACGTTAGACTCGCATAAGACCCAGACCAAGGATTCAATTTTCTCCGGTGGCCTCGGCTTTAATACTCTGCCCGTAACTTCTTCAGCTATTTCCAGTAGGTCTACGTCCCTGAAGAACTTGGTGTTCTGATTAGCCTTTATCTTGGCAAGGACTTGGTCTATCTCCTGTTCTGAGAGGTTGACTCCGAGCTTCTCAAATCTGTCCTTTAACGCATGTTTTCCCGTGTACTTATCAATCACATAGTCCCTAGATCTACCAAATGTCTCTGGAGGCATAAACTCATAGGTCCTGGGATCGTTCAGGATACCCGCAACATGAATCCCCGCCTTATGCATGAAAGCGTAGTCCCCTGTAATGGGGTAGTTAGGAGGCATAGGTATCCCGCTGTACTTCTCTATTAAAGTAGACACTTGTTGCAACTTATCGAGCTTTATCACGTCTATCCCGAAATGATATTTTACAGCGGCAGCGACTTGTTGTAAGGGAGTTATCCCTACTCTCTCTCCTAGCCCGTTAACTGTAGCATGAATGATCGTAGCTCCACCCTCTACTGCAGCGAGGGAATTAGAAACCGCCAATCCAACGTCATTGTGGGCGTGGATGTCGAATTCCACGTTCGGTACCTGAGCCACGAGGTTGCTGAAAAGCTCCCTTGTCTTGGAAGGGTAAAGTATGCCTACAGTATCGGCTATTCCTATCCTGTCCGCACCAGCATCCCTTGCAGTCCTAGCTACTTGAACTAGGTAGTCGAAGTCTGTCCTCGTGGCATCTTCAGCTGTGAACCTAACGTTTACGCCGTGGCTCTTGGCGTAGCTTATGACATCTGAGATGGTGGAAAGAGCCTCCTCCCTCGTAGCGTGATGCTTAGCCTTGAGATGGATTTCGCTAACTCCATAAAATATGGCTATTCTGTCAACTTCCAGCTCTGCAGCTATTTCTACGTCCTTCTTCACTGCCCTGCTATGCCCCACTATCTCTGACCTTATTTCGCCGTCCTTCCTTAGCCTCATTATTCTCTTAATCCCTTCATAAATATCAGGAGAGACGGCCGGGTGTCCAGCCTCAATCATCGAGACACCGACTTCAGACATTGTCTTTGCTATTTCCACTCTTTGGTCTACTGTGAAGACTACTCCTGGAGTCTGTTCACCTTCTCTTAAAGTAGAGTCTAATATACCTACTTTCATGATAAGTACTACTCCTTGACGAGGATTTTAAACGATAACGTAAAGGATAGTTTTAACCTCGTACTACAAAACGGAGCTTTTTATCAATTCAGCTACATTCTCAAATCCAAGTTTAGGGCTAAATTTCTCGAGCACCTTGAATATGACCTCATATAGCTCCTTATTTGACCTGATCTCATCGACATTGTTTGCAAAGACGTAGATCACGGCTGTCCTTACGTTATCTGTCTTCTTGAGTTCCTCCTCTATTGAGTCAAGTATTGAACTAATTCTAGACACATCCACTTTACCTTTGTATTTCCTAAGCGTCACAAATTCCTCCTCGTCTAAGACTGACATTTAATCACTCTGGAATTACAATAGATCCTATGGCTTTATTCTCTTTGATTAAACTTGTCAATGCAGAGACGTCCTTATAGTTCATGACTATTACCTGAATCCTTGACCTCTGAATTATCTTCATCGCCATTGGGTCTAGAAGCTCATAAGTCCCGGCCTTTACAGACTGGCTACTTTCTAAAATCTCCCTCAACCTCGACAATGTTAGCTCCTTCAACATCACAGCGTCTGCGTGATCCCGAGGATCTTTGTCGTATACTCCATCTACGTTTGTAGCTACAACGAGTTTGCTCGCGCCTATAGCCTCTGCTACTAGCGCAGCTACAGCTGCAGTAGACTGCCCGGGTTGAAAACCCCCGGTCACTACGACCTTACCTGAGCTCCACTTCTCAACGAAGTCTTCTAAGCTGTCTGGGACGACAGGGTAAGCTAAATCTCCAAGAGCGAAGGCTATGAGGTTCGCGTTTAGCCTTGAAGCCCATATTCCAAGGAGATCAAGATAAGACTCATTTAACTTCAATTCCCTCCCTAACTTTATGTATCTCCTTGCGTTCCCTCCCCCTCCGCTAACTATGCCTATCCTATAACTTCCGCTCAACGAGAATACAACCTCTTTAAGGGAGGAGATATTAGCTGAAGCGTCGTTCTCGTCAAAAAACTTTCCGCTTATTTTTATAACAACAGATGGTCTAAACTCCATCATTAAAATCAAAAATAGGTTATATTAAAGTTTAAACAGGGTAGTCGTCTGGTAGCTTATGCCTGAAGTATTTCCCTGACTCCGGATCCTTAAATAGCCCTATCTTGACCCCTTTCCTACCCTTAGGGGCTAAACTCCACGTCTTCTCGGGTATCAACTCTGCTTCTTTTCCCCCTGGTGTCCTTACTTTCACTTTCTTATTAGATGCCATCTATAAATCACTGATAGAGATTCTTCAGACACTTTTATAAACGTTTCTATACTTTACGTAATGTTAGATCGCTTCAGTCCTTCAAGGGTAATATTGAAGGATTTCTATAGCACATAAGGAGAGGATCCCCCGTCAATCAAGATGGAAGAGCCTGTAACATATCCTCCATATTCACTTGACAGGAAAACTAGGAGGCTTCCCAAGTCTCTTTCCGGGTCACCTATCCTACCCACAGCGATGGGAGAAAGGACTTCCCTTTTCCACAACTCATCGTAACTTTCGTTCTTACGCTCCGCTATTCTCTTGAGGCTCTTCTCTGCTCCAGGCGTGGGGAAGCTTCCCATGAGGACAGTGTTAACTGTTACTCCGTTCTTTCCTTCCTCCTTGGAAAGGATCTTGGAGAGCTGTATCACCGGAGACCGGGATACATCGGCTAGGGTGAAGTGCGGTTGGGGGCTTTTCACAGTCCAGGAGGACAGGAAGAATATCCTTCCATAACGTTGGCGTCTCATGAAGGGAATAAGCCCCTTCAAAATCTGAATAGGACCTTCTAAATACATACGTATTGAATATTCCCAGTCCTCCATGGTAGTCTCATCAAAGTAAGAAGGCTCGTTGGGAGGATTCCCGAAATTAAAAACTATCACATCTATACCCCCCATAAGGTCTACGATCTGCTCCACTCCAGCTTTTATTGATACGCTGTCAGCTAGGTCCATCTGCACTCCCCAAACTGAGGGAAAGACGGAACCCTTCAATTCATAGACCACCTTCTCTAGATTTTCCCTGCTCCTTGAAGAGACTACCACTTTGCAACCCTCTTTGAGGAAAGCCCTTGCTACGCCTTTACCTATACCTCTACTCGAAGCTGTGACAAGAACCCTTTTGCCTGATATATCTATTCTCATCAGAAAGAAAAACAAAAACGAGGGTTAAAAAATCGCGTCAAGGTCTCTTTGAAAACCTCCTGAATACCTCGTACACGGAACAGAAATCGTCCTCTGACAACCCAAGGGACTCTGCAATCCTATAGAACTGCAAAGCCAGTGAAGACATAGGTGTAATCACTGACCTAGCCGTTGCTTCACCTTGGATTATCTCAAGGTCTTTCCTCATGTGTTTAGTAGCAAACTGCGTCGAATAGTCCTGAGATACGAGCTTCGGGACTTTCAGCTCCGTCGTCGGGGATCTGGCACTGCTCAGTTTAGTCAGAACTTCCTCTACTTGTTCCTTTTCAAGTCCTGCCGTGACCCCGAAATTGAAAGCTTCGCCCATCGCTACGACATAAGCTCCTAATAGAAGGTTGTTGACTAGCTTTGCGTAAAGTCCTGACCCGTTCTTTCCCATGTAGATTGTAGTAGACGCCGTGGACTCAAGGATGGGTCTAATATCGTCAAACTTCTCTTTATTCCCTCCGACCATGACGACGAGCTTCTTCTGCTCCACCATTATCGACGTACCTATAACTGGGGCATCTAACATGAAACCTCCGTTTTCCTCTACCTTTTTAGCTAGAGAGATGCTCAACCTAGGAGATATCGTTGACATGTCGACGACTACCTTCCCCTTGGAAAGCGGTATCACTTTCTCCATTGTAGAACCCACAGCGTTATCGTCGCTCAGCATAGTTATTATAACGTCACTGTTCTCAACTGTTTCTTCTATTGAGTTAAATGCCTTCACTCCGAACTCCTTTTCAAATTGCCTGCTCTTCTCCTCTGATCTGTTATAAACTCCGTCAAGCTTGCCTTCTTTTACCAGATTTGCACCTATTCTATAGCCCATCACACCTAAGCCGATTAACCCTATTTTCATGTCATATATTCTCTTTTCTCATGTATAAATCGACAACCTTTCTGAGCTTCCCCTTATAGCCCACCAAGTCAATGAAGAGGACTTGTTCATCCTTCAAGGTTTCTCTGACCTCTTCGGGAGAGTTAGCATCAATGAATACATCGTATAGCTTATCGTAGAGTCTGACCCACCCCTCCTTCGGTCTATCGGAATACACCATTGCTCTGTATCTCCTCTTTGGTCTCATCGAGACGATCAAGGACAAATCCCTCCTGGAAATCTTTGCCGAAGATTTCACATGATAGCCGTCTACATTTACGTCAGGTCCTTCATCCGTGACTAGAGGATAGTCCGTCAATATCCTTATGTCAGGGCGTTCTGAAACAGCATAGTATATCTTCCTCCCTTTCCTTTCCATCTCAATAGAGAGTGAGTCTGGGTAGGACGAGTTCCAATTAGAAATTGGGACTCCCCGGGATAGCCTATTGAAGAAATTTAGCTGTTTCTTAGTTGTTTTGAGCTTGAATATCGACCTAGTACCTAAATCATAGACGACCTCCCACTGCGGATTCTCCATGTCTGGGGGAAAGCCTCTCTCGGCAAGCCTCTTCCCGACTTCCCTCTTTATCTCGTGCTTTATGCTTTCGTAGTACTTCAAGGATTCGTTTATGACCAAGTTATCCTCTATGCTTTTCATGCTGTCTGATAGCCTCACGCCCAAGACGTAGCTACTTATCTTGTCTTCTTGTAACGCTTCGTACGATTTCCTTTCGAAGTCGTCCTTCATGGGCTCTACCTCATCGTTACATATGAAGCAGGCTCTGCCCTGAAATTCCTCCTTAGGGAAGTACAACTTGAACCAAGGCTCTGCTACCCTTCCCATGTTGAACATGATATCCTTTAGTTCGGACAGCTCCTCAATCTCGTGTTCCTTTATTTCACTGTCCAAGGAAAGCATCAGGGATATCTTAATCGACTTGCCCCTCTCTTTGTTAGAAAGTCCGTATGATAGCCTTGCGAAACACCTACCAAGACATGAATCACAGAGAGGATATTTCCTGAGCAAGTCCAGAGATTTCTTCTCTACCTCACTCAACGTTCCCGAACATCCTTTCAAGGTCTTTCTTCCTCTTCTTCAATGTCTTGAGCATTTTATTTGTAGCTTCGTATTGCTTCATCAACTCCCTGACTTCTTCAGCTGTAATTCCTGCGCCTTCAGCGATTCTCCTTATCCTAGAACGGTCTATTAAGGAAGGGTTGTCGAGCTCTTTATAGGTCATAGAGTTCATTGCGGCCATGAACTTCTTGATCTTGTCCTCGCCCAGCTTTACCTGGTCCTCTGAGGGAGAAGGCAAATTGACTCCAAGACCAGGAATATGTTGCAAGATTTTAGAAAGAGGGCCCATTTTCCTGAGGGCAATGAACTGCCTATAAATATCCCGCAGGGTCAGCTTGCCCTTTCCTTCTATTACGTCTTCCATTTTCTTCTCCAGATCCTCGTAGTTATCGACTTCCTTCATCTTCTCTATGATAGTGTTTATATCTCCCATTCCGAGCAGTCTGGAAGCAAAGCGCCTAGGGTCAAATACCTCGAGTTCAGTGACCCTCTCCCCCGTTCCGATGAACTTAATCTGAGCTCCTGTAGCAGCGACCGCTGAAAGCGCCCCTCCTCCCTTTGCTGTACCGTCCATTTTGGTTATGAGTATTGAACCTATGGGTGCCACGCTGTGGAATTTGGACGCAAGGTCGTATGCCTTCTGGCCTATTGAAGCGTCTATAACAAGTATCACGTCGTCGGGTTTCACGGCATTATATATTGACTGCATTTCTTCTAACAAGCTACCTTCTTCCCCATAACCATGCCTGCCTGCAGTGTCTATGATTATGACTTCAAACTTCTGTGAAAGGAACTCCTCTTCTCCCTTCAGGGAAATGGCGACCGCATCTTTAGATGAAGGGTCGCCTATGACTGGAACCTGAATCTGATTGCCGAGCTGTACAAGCTGGTCATACGCAGCAGGCCTATAAGTGTCTGCAGCGACCAGACCTACCTTATAACCTTTTTTCTTGTAAAAGTATGCTAACTTTGCTGTGCTCGTTGTCTTTCCGCTACCTTGTACCCCTACCATCATTATCGTGTAAGGCAACTTGCTCGGCATAACATTAGGTGCCTTATCCCCGCCGAAGAACTTGCTCAGCTCCTCATAGACTATAGAAATGAACCACTCCTTTCTTTCCATAACGGATGGAGGCTTTTCCTTGGCTAGCCTCTCCTTTATTCTGTTAGAGAGAGAAAGGACTAAGCTGACCTTCACGTCAGATGTAATGAGAGCCTTCTGAAGGTCCTTTATGAACTCCTCTACAGCCTTATCATAAGAAGAATTTCCTAAAAACTTCTTTACAGCATCCTTTATGTTATCTAGCATTACTTTACCCTAACTATCTTTCTCCTGCCCATTATTAACCAATATTCTACCTCTACACCTGACTTTATTTTGCTTGCTATTTCCTCCTCTGTTGGTTTCTCTATGTCGAAAGTTTCGAAGCTTTCCATGTCCATTAGCTGGAGTTTATCTCCCATGTCTGCTATCACTTGTCCTACCCTTTTATCAATCATGGGTACTTCGACCTGCGCATCTACTGGCGCCATTAGTGTCTTCTTAGATCCGGTAAAGATTGACACTGCAACTACGTTAGCCTTTGCACTCCCATGTTTACCCGTCTTAGCTTTAGTTATATCCACTACTCTACAAGGTTCATTGTCTATAACAACGTAGCTACCTACTTTTAATTCACCTACAGTAGTGTAAGTTATGCTCATCTAAATCCCAGTGTGTTAAATAATTTGTTTATTTTAAATTCTTTCGCTCCGAGCTTTGGCCCCTCATCATTTTTCAGGAGTTACACGTCTTCATAGCAAGATTTAATATGAAATTCAGGCTTTTTAACATATGCCATGGAAAGTTAGGTGTCAGTCTTGTGGAAAGGAAAGAACGCTAAACATCTCCTTTGATATAGCATCGCAGAAAGTCCTCTATCAGTATTGTCCATATTGTGGGAAAAACACTTTTAATGACATACTAGGCTACTTAGATGTAAGTGAGGAGAAAAAAGAAGCTTGAACGATGATATCACCTGTCTCGGCTGATTTATGATATGTAGTCCTGCTTTTGTATTTTATCAGGTAAATATGTAAATGCGAGGAACTTAAGCCCCTTGCTTGCCATCGCTTCTATCTCAAGCTTTGCTTGTCTCTTCATGAAAATGTCTATCTCTTCCTTCCATCCCTTAGTCTGGAACCAAGGGTAATTCTTTATCTCTTCAGCTCTTTTCTTGTCGTAGTCCTTAGCCTTTATGATGAAACTTCTTCTATCAGTCTCAGACAAGTAAGCTTTCTTCTTGTCCGTTCCGAATATATCCGCCATTGATACTCCTAGGAAACGGGCATTAGGGGTCGCTAACCTCTCGCTTTCATACGAGAGGGCTATTGAACCTATTCTGAAAACGCTGTAAATGTACCAACCGTATGGATCGGCATCAGTAAGTATATAGACAGGTAACTTATGCTCCTCGTTTAACCTTCTGACGAACCTTCTGGTAGCTCTATCCGGTTGACCTGCGCTTGTGACTAAAATGGCTCTATACTGCTTCCAGAATCCTGCTCTGTGAAGTTGCTGGAAAACAGCGTCCTTCTCGACTACAAGGACAAAGTCCGCATTTATATCTACAAAGTCTATCAAATCTGGGGTAGGTTCTATAGAGTAGGCTCCATGGCCCATCTTGCTTAGATCGATAACGTCGTTTCCACTCCTTATCTTCATGTCACCTACTACCTTTCCTTTTTCTTTGCTGAGAATTAACATCTCTTCTCTCAAAAGCGAAGTGAACACCTCAATGTCTACTATGACGCTATCTGATTCCTTCTGATCATCCCACGTGTTCTCTTCTACAGTCTTGTTATCAGGACCCTTCAGCACTAAGGTATGCTTACCCCTGTAGAAAAGGTCACGTATGGTTGGGTATTCATCGTTTATAAGAGCTTCATATATTATGCTCCCCATCAAGGAGGTTTGCATAAACCTCTTAGCTTCATTGAGGTCCAGAAAGCTTCTCTTAAGCTTCTTATCGCCAAGCAGAAGAAGCTTCCTAACTTCGTCGTATTGAGTATTTCTGATGTTCCTCTGCGGTATTTCCATGACAGGAGGCTCGCCCTTCTTTATCTGGTCAATGAGCTGGAGAAACCTATTTTTGATCACAGAGGCTGCCTTCTGTCTAGCTTCCTTGTCTACTTTAGAAGAAATTTCGCTCATAATTCCTCAACCTTATATATTTTTCTATATTCCTCTATTCCCCTTAAATCTATCTTCTTTGCTACTAATGTGAATAATTGATCCTCTATTTCCTTCTGATACTCCCTTTGATCCTTGTTGGAGATGAACTTCGATAGAGATCTAGATACTTCAGGTACGTATTTTATGTACATCAGGAACTTCTTCTTAGCCTCTTCCTCTTTCTTCTTCTCAGAAAGGTATGTCTTGAGCTGTCTTGAGACCTCCATGATTCCATTCTTTATTTCCTTCTCTATTTCCTCGACTTCCGCTATACTTTCCTTGCCTGCGCTCTTGTAAGGGACCTTGGTGCTGCAGAGGTGAACCATGACCACTAGGGGTAGTTGTTCGTCCTCTATTCCATACCTTTTCCAGNNGCAGAGGTGAACCATGACCACTAGTTGCATTTTGTCTCCTTCAATCCCATAACGTCTCCATTCGGTTTCGCTGACCACCTTCCAAATAACATCACTCTTTTCATCATATATCAAAGGGATCTTGTTGGCGTACCTCAGAACCGTGGGCTCTTCCCCTTCTGGTATGCTTCCGCCGTAAGCTATTCCGACTTCGACTATGAAAGGATGTCCCTGATAAGCCTTAGGACTCCTGCTCACCGCTGAGACGAATTCAGGATTGAAAATTTGCTTCAAACCTAGTTGTATTAAGTCCTCACCTATAATCGACAGTGGCTCAGAAGAGGGGGCTCTGAAGCCGTCGAATTTCTTCATGACCTCTACAAGTCTTGAAATTTCCTGATCAGACAGTTTTGAGATCTTAGTCTGCGGGTCTATCCTCGCCATTTCCAAAAGTTTTGAAGCAGTAGTGTCACCTATGCTCTGAAAGCTCTTCATTAAAAAGTCC
>DAHF01000103.1:439-839 GCA_002495845.1 Sulfolobus sp. UBA167 | reverse complement strand
CGTATGGATGGGGCTTAACTTCCTCCGGTGGCTTCGGTATCTTCGTCGTCAGCCTCTGATAGTAAAACACGTTCCCTTCTGGATCCTTAAGGACGAACTCCGCATAAGGTGTGATTATGTAGGTTTTTTTAACGTAGTCATAGACCCTGCTCTTAGATCTCATCCAGTCCCCTAGCAGGTATATTGACACAGATGTTCCATGCCATCCATTTTGATTGTCAGTAGAAGTACGTTCTAGTATTATCGGTTCGTTTCTGTTTACATCTATCTTAAGCTTAAAGGAATAAATCCTCTTAGAGTTCACGGGAGACGTGAAAATTTCTACAGGCCTCTCTTGATACATTTGACTATATAATACTGCAGCCTTAACGCCAAGCCCATACATCCCCCTGGTCTGCCT
>DAHF01000103.1:0-391 GCA_002495845.1 Sulfolobus sp. UBA167 | reverse complement strand
CCATTGTCTTCTATGTTTATCTTGTAAATTGACTTCTCAGCGTCAACGTTATCTATAACTACCTTTATGGAAGGGAGCAGTTCGTGGACGTCTGTAGCGTCCAGTGAATTTTCTACGAGTTCTCTAACAGTTTGATATATTGCCCTCGCTGGATTGGAGAAGCCTGCAAGCTCTGGGTTCCTCTTGAAGAACTCAGCAGGAGAAATGCTAGTGAACTTCTCTTTAGTTGACAACTTTTTTCACCTTTAATATTGCATTTCTAGTTTATTAAAGATGAGACGATTAAAGGAAGAATTATCGTTGCGTCCCCATAGACTACTACTTGTTCTGCGCCAGGTTTTATCTTATTCCATGATACTGCTTCTCTAGGCTTGGCACCGCTCAAACTACC
>DAHF01000068.1:198-22064 GCA_002495845.1 Sulfolobus sp. UBA167 | reverse complement strand
GTTCTGACTACTTTAGCTAAAGGTCCTATGTAATGGTCTCTTCTCTGACTCTCATTATCGCTCTCTATGAGTAAACGTAATACTTTCCCTTAACCTCGCGAATTCTGATATCACCAAGTGAAAGTCTTATTACCGCAGCTTAATTATCATGACATTGCCCTATGGGGCTAATAATTATGAGATTAGTTGTAGGGTTAAAAAGTACTTACTTCAGAATTCCTTTATGCTACTATTATCAAAAATCTTTCTATCAATATATTGTTATATATTATTTTAAAAATGTTGATAATTGTCACCATTAAGATATTTTGTTATAGTCTTTACTTTTAAATATATTAGGAGTAAACTACAAAAAGACATACTAGAGGCACCCCTCTATTTCCACTGGAAACTGTTTGGGCAAAAACTTTGTAGAAGAAGTCCTCTTTATACAAACTTCTTTTTATTAATATAAAGATTAAGATAAAGCCAATTTATTTTCTCCATAGCTTTTGACTTCCAGTTGAAGAATAGGGGTAGGAGAACCAATATAGTGATCTCTCTAGACTTAAAATCTCCAGTGGAAACAGAGGGGTATTTTACTCCCCAGTAAAATGGAGCATGCCTTTTAAGGTCACTATGATAATTTAGATTAGGAATGAGTGACATCATAGATGAAGTCTTAGAGAACATAAAGAAATCCACTATCTTCAAGAACAGAGAATATCTTCTTCCTGACTACGTCCCGGACCAGTTACCATACAGAGAAAAACAGATCAAGGAAATCGTAAGTGTAATGGCACAACTCTATAAGGGCGAGAAGCCTGGAAACATTTTCATCTATGGTTTGACGGGAACTGGAAAGACCTCGGTCACTAAGTTTGTTTTATCAAATCTTCATAAGAGGATACCAGATAAATTTACCTATATTTATATAAACACAAGGCAAAGTGACACGCCTTATCGCGTAATAGCTGATTTCCTCGAGTGGCTTGGAGACAAGGTTCCTTTCACGGGGCTGTCGTTAGCCGAGCTTTACAGGAGATTGGTGAAATCTCTAATCTCAGTAAATAATAACGTGGTCATAGTGCTTGACGAGATAGACGCCTTAGTCAAAAAATATGATGATGATATTCTCTATAGACTTACTAGGGTAAACTCAGAACTGAACAGGAGTAAGGTCTCAATAATAGGTATAACTAATGACATACAGTTCATTGATATCTTGGATCCTAGAGTGAAGAGTAGCCTAGGAGAGGTAGAAATAGTTTTTCCACCATACAATGCAGAGGAACTTACTCAGATTTTGAAGGTAAGGTCAGTATCGGCGTTTCAGGAAGGTGCAGTAGATGAGGCAGTCATAGGTCTATGTTCAGCATTGGCAGCAAGGGATCATGGTGATGCGAGAAGAGCGTTAGATCTTCTCAGGGTAGCGGGAGAAATAGCTGAAAGGAAGGGCAAGAGCAAAATCACTGAGGAGGAAGTTCATGAGGCTAGAAGTGAAATAGAGAAGGACAGAGTGCATGAAGTAGTTTCTACTCTTCCTTTTCATTCTANNGGCGAGAAGATGAGCACTGGGGAAGTCTATAATCAATATGTATCGCTTGCAAAGAAATTGAAAGTAGAAGTTGTGACCCAGCGAAGAGTTAGCGATATAATCAATGAACTTGACATGATTGGAATACTAAATGCAAAGGTAGTAAATAGAGGAAGATACGGAAAGACGAAAGAAATTACATTGGCAGTAGATAAGCCCCTTATGATAAAAATATTGAATGAGAGTGACTCTAGAATTGCTAGTATCTGGAATAGATGACGGTTATTTTCCCTTGAGCTATAAACGGAAATTAGGTAAGGCACCTTTAGTAAGTGTTACTTTTTCTGACTATATTGTTAAGGACGTAGACTTCAATTTCATAACAGTTGACGGGGAGGACGCTACAAACGTCTTCAAGTCATTGCGTAAAGGTGACTTCACAATAATTGATAGTGTGATCTGTGGCGGGTTTAACTATATTGAAGCTATGGAGAACTATATATATTTTTTTGGAAAAAAACCAAATGTAGAATCGATATTCGACGCACTAAAGAAGAACTTCGGAAGTGATAAAAAGAGGATAGAAACCATAATGAACGTATTGAAAAATATTGTAAGTATTCCTACAAAAAAGGGAACCGTTTATGTCAATACCGACCTAGAGCTTACCACTGTAAAGGAAATTATAGAGCATTACCAAGTATTCGTTAAGTATCCAGAGCCTATAAGACACGCACATGTGGTAGGCCGTGCTATAGGTCAACTGCACGTAAATGAGCTTTGAACTGCCTTGGAATCCTTTATTCTTTCTTCCCTCTCCTTTAGTCTAGCCTCAAACCTTCTCTTCTCTTTCTCAGTTGAAGGTATTATTTTCTCTATAGGTCTAGGTTTGTTGTTTTCATCTATTGCAACGAAGGAGAATACGGTGTTAGTTACCAATTTTTTCTTTTGTTTGAAGTAATCTATTGCAAAGACCTTTCCTCCCACGTCTAGAGAAGTGTTTCCTGTATACTCTACAGCCCCTTGTATTTCCAAGATATCTCCTACTTTTACAGGGGTCAGGAAATCAGCATATCCCGTAGAAACCGTGAATACGTTTCCCTTAGAATACATCTTGGCGACTATCGCCATAGCTTCATCGAGCATAGTGTACATTTTCCCTGCATACAGAATTCCATTCCCAAAGGCATGTTCAGGATAGATCGTCCTTGTATAAGATCTAGAGAAAGTCATACCGCTTAAGATGTCCTCATCATCCACGAGTGCCTGCTTTCTTCTGTATAATCTTCTTTCTCTTCTCTTCTCACTTTCCTCTTCATTGTGAAAACCGTTCATATTCATTTTTCTAGGTTTGTTATGTTCGTCTGTAGCAACTAGCGTCATGTAACTGAAAGCACCTAGCTCTTCCTTTTCTTTTCCTTCCTTACTTATGCAACCTTTAACCCTAACTTCAATTGAGGTATTCCACACGCCGGTGACCTCAGCTACGACTCTTACTATATCTCCTATTCTTGCTGGTTTAATCAGGAAAATATGATCCACTGATGCCAATAGATAATTCCCTTTACTGACAGAAGACATTAGAAGTCCTGCGGTATCAACTAGCCAGTTCATGTATATTCCTCCGTGCAATGATCCGAAGTGGTTAGTATGCCAGGGGAATACATTATAAAAAGTCTCTAGTTTATACATCTCCTAAACCTCACTTATCAGTCCCAACTATTTCTTTTAATCTTTCATCCCCTTTTATTGATTTTATAAAAGAATAAGTGCTTTCAGAGACTAAATCCTTCCATTCCCCGTTAGTAATAATCAACCTTCGAATTAAGGTGGAATTATACTTTTCTCTATCAAAAGCAGGTGGAACTAAAGTTTTGTATCCAGCCTCCTTGAATATTCTAATTACCAGAGGGTTCCTAGCGACGAGAATAGAGAAAGAAGGAACGTACATCCCTACATGATACGCCCAGACACTGTTCATCAAAATGTCAGGTATCGGTATTATAATAATTCTCTCAAGGTCTATCTTATTCTCGATTAAGGTCTGACGTATCATCTCTATTCTCTCTCCAGCCGTAAATGGGTTTGTCAATGTATGGCTTTCTTGTGCGCTTCCTACCAGTACTATTAGCTCGTCTACCTTTTCTAAGCTCCACTTTAAAACTTCTAAATGGCCTAAGTGGAAGGGCTGAAATCTCCCTGGGTATAGTCCTCTAAGCATATTTCATCTCCTTCTGAAGTCTTCAAAGTATCATAGGCACTTCCCTTATTAATTCCTATTTCAAGAAATCCGTAGCCATTGCTATAAATAATCAATTGATTCTCTTCACCGTAACCGAAAGTCCTCTTTGAGACTACTTTATATTCTGATCCTCCAGCAATTATTTCATATGTCTGATTTTCTTTCAATTTGAATTCATTTGGCGTAAGACTTAACGCCACATTGCCAAAATTATCAACGTAAATTACCTTTGTCTTTAATCCGCATTCTACTTTCTCATGATATTTCAACTCGTACTTACAGAGTTCACTTTGGTCTTTAATGTCGCCGAATGATTCTGTTCCTACTCCTGTAGATAAAAGTGCTGCAGAAATAGCAAATATATCTCTTCCATGAAATGTCTTGGAAATTTCCTTGGACAGAAAGATTTTAGGATCATTTATCTTCCTTATTTCAACTATGCCATCGCTTAATATAGATGGATAAAGAACTCCGTTGTCAGGACCTATGAAAAAGTAATTTCGAGTTTTGACTAGTAAAGCATCTCTTTCAGTCCCAACACCAGGGTCTACAACTACAAGGAAAATCGTTTTTCGCGGAAAGAATCTATATCCAGTATAAAGTAAATACGAGGCGCTTTTGATATTAAATTTTTTTGAATTTCCACTTAAATATGTAATATTAACATCCTTGTTAAACCTTCTTATCGTACCTTCCATAACTCCATTGTAGTTATCCGAGAGACTGAAATCCGTAAGGATTGCTATGTTATTTGCTCTTATCATGGCTTCTCAATAGAAGTTCCAAATAGGAGCTATTTGTTACTTCCCCTTTAATTTGAAAATCGTTTATGAATTTTTGAAAGAAATCCTTCAGCTGATCCTCTGATACGTCCTGTCCTTCGACTTCTATAAAGTCCCCTAAGCCTTCAACTCTGTCTAGAGAAATAATGTATCTATCTATCTTGAAGTTCTTCCTCGTTTTCTTTACCGTGAAAGCCCTATACAGCCCAATTCTCTCCATGATTATGTTAATATTCTGAATATCCCTTTCAGATATCCTGACTGTTATTTCCTCTCTACTCTTTCCATAATTTCCCATTTTTGGACCTTTATATGTCAACTCGTATTCGCTATTGGTCTTCCTTAACCTTATAGCTTCGTCTGACTCTTTGAAATCTCTGTATTTATAGTTGAAGTATGTGTCGTCTTGGACTTCCTCGTTTAATTTCTGTGACTTTCCTTCAAGTAGCTTTTCCAGCTCTTCGAGAGAGGGAGATTTAAGCTTTAACTTGACTTCTCTTTCTATCATATATGCTCACTATACCAGAGGATTACTTAAGACGTTATGAAAGAATTTTCGACTACAGCTCCCTTCAATTAGATCAGTCTCTTAGCAGAAGATTTCACGTCATGGACTACATGGTCTCCAGGTACTTGGAGATATTTAGAGAGAAAGATGAAGCTACCTACTTTTTGGAGAGCTGCAGCTTCCCTCTTAAGAAGACAATTAGGTACAACTCATTGAGGGTTTCAAGGTCCAGATTCGAAGAGGTAATGAAAGAAAAAGGGTTTCATTTGAGAACTATAGAAAAGATAGAAATAGGATATGAGGTAATTAGTTCTCCCAGAAAACCATCGCTCGGGGCATCCCTAGAGTATTTAAAAGGTTTCTATCACATCCAGTCAAAATCCTCTATGATACCTCCCCTCCTACTTTCGCCGTCGACGGAAGACTTAATCTTGGATATGGCAGCTGCTCCAGGGAGTAAAACGTCGGAAATAGCTCAGTTGTTAGATAATCGGGGATCAATAGTAGCAGTAGAGAAGTCTAGAAAGAGAATTAAATCGCTATTAAGCAATATTAACAGGTTAGGTGTCTTAAATACTATAATAGTTAGAACTGATGCGGTTAATATTGCAAAGACGCCTCTCAGGTTTCACGAGATCTTACTTGACGCTCCTTGTTCTGGGGAAGGAATAATTTATAAAGACCCTTCAAGGAGAAGTAAGACTTCCCCATCCGATCTCAAAAATTTAGCTTTAAATCAATTAAAGCTCATTAAGGCAGCTTATGATTTGTTAGACGATGGAGGGAGAATGGTGTATTCCACTTGTAGCGTTGGGCCTGAAGAAGGAGAATTTGTGGTTAATTATGCAGTTTCAGAGTTAGGCATGAAGGTGGTAAATTCAAATAAATTTAGCTTCTCTAAGGGTATAACGGACTTTAATGGAATCAAATTCGACCAAAGCCTGACGTCTTGCATTAGAATATTTCCGCATTTACATGGTTCGGAGGGATTTTTCATATGTCTCCTAAAGAAAGACTGACCTTTGAGGAGCTCTCAGATAAGGAGTTCATTTCCACTCTGAGGGAATCAGTGAATCAATATAACTGTGAAATAACGGAGAACATTTTTGCAGATAAGTGCTTCTTCATAGCTCACTCGGAGTTCGACCAAATTTTTATGATATTACATAATAATATGAATAAAGAAATTCTAAAAAATTTTAGCAAAATAAATCTTTCTCCATATAGTATAGGAATCCCAATATTAAGACAGTATAAAGGTAAATTCTTTCCTACAGTTTCTATGGGGAATTTATTAGTGAAATTCTGTAAAAATAAAGTTAGTTTAGATGACCCGGAAATTGAAAAACTAACTTACAATAAATCAGTTATAATTGATAAAAAAATTGAGTTTAATTATGGAATTGCTATAGATAGAAATAATGATTTTATATCATATGTAAAATTAGTAGCTAAGAAAAATAGAAATAAGTTCCTTACAGAAGTAATACCAACTTTAGATATAGGATGGTATTTAAGAGAGGGTGGGTAAAGTATATTAGGTCGTATGGGAATCATTTTAAGTTTAATCTTGTTGAGTGGTGATTTAAATGGGAGATCAAGTTCAGGAGAACGTAAGTAAGAAGAATATTAAATCTGTAGAGGAACTT
This sequence comes from Sulfolobus sp. UBA167, assembly GCA_002495845.1. Classification (GTDB taxonomy): domain Archaea; phylum Thermoproteota; class Thermoprotei_A; order Sulfolobales; family Sulfolobaceae; genus Sulfuracidifex. The sequence continues at coordinate 15,367 of DAHF01000068.1, read as the reverse complement.
TCAGGAATCAGCCAAAACATAATCAATAAGCTTGAGGAAGCAGGATATCCTACAATAGAATCTATAGCTATAGCTTCTGCTCAGGACTTAAGCGTAGCTGCAGGAATACCTCTAACTACAGCTCAAAAAATAATAAAAGAGGCTAGAGAGTCGCTAAATATAAAGTTCAAAACTGCTCTTGAAGTTAAAAAGGAAAGACAAGCTGTAAAGAAAATAACCACAAGTAGCCAAGCTTTGGACGGTCTTTTAGGAGGAGGGATCGAAACTAGAACAATGACTGAGTTCTTTGGAGAATATGGAACAGGAAAGACACAAATCTGCCATCAGATAAGCATTAATGTTCAGCTTCCTATGGAGAAAGGTGGGTTAAACGGAAAAGCAGTATACATAGATACAGAGGGTACTTTCAGGTGGGAAAGAATAGAGGCTATGGCCAAAGGTCAAGGCTTAGATACGGAACAAGCTATGAATAATATTTATTTTATAAGGGCTGTAAATAGCGATCACCAAATGGCGATAGTTGATGAATTACAAGAAAAAATTGTTGAGGATTCCTCAATAAAGCTTGTTATAGTTGATTCTGTAATGGCACAATTTAGAGCAGATTATACGGGAAGAGAAAATTTAGCAGCTAGGCAACAAAAATTGAACAAACATCTTCATCAGCTTACTAAATTAGCTGAAATGTACGATTTAGCCGTGGTTATAACAAATCAAGTTATGGCTAGACCGGATATGTTTTACGGCGATCCTACTACTGCAGTAGGTGGGCATACTCTATATCATGTACCTGGAATAAGACTCCAAGTAAAACGTAGCAGAGGAAATAAGAGAATTGCAAGGATGATAGATGCACCTCACCTACCTGAAGGGGAAGTGGTGTTTGAAATAACGGAAGAAGGAGTGAGAGACTCTCAAGAATAACCTTAACTAGCCTTGGTAATATTCGTAAGAAAACTTTAATCTATGTTAAGTTTTAACATGTTATGCAGAATTTATGGGCTCCGTGGAGGTCTACTTATATTCAGGGCACTTCTAAAAATACCGAAAAGAACGAATGCCTTTTCTGTAGGGTAATACATGAAGATAACGATAAAGCAAATTATATCGTAAGACGAAGCAAATTTTCCTTTATGATACTTAATGCGTATCCTTATAACGCAGGGCACGTAATGGTAGTTCCTTATAGGCACGTTCCATCCATTGAACTTTTATCGGATGATGAAGTCCTCGATGTATTCCATTTAGTGAGAGAGAGCATGAATTCAATTAGAAATTCCTATAATCCGCATGGATTTAATATAGGGATAAATATAGGCAGAGTCGCTGGAGCAGGCATAGAAAACCACGTTCACATTCATATAGTCCCTAGGTGGAACGGCGACGCTAATTTCATGCCGGTCGTATCTAATACCAAGGTAATCTCCGAAACTTTGGAGGATACCTATGTGAAGTTATCGAAGTATTGGGAAAAAGAATGATCAAAATGAGATATCTAGATCTATATGATAAAATAATTGATGCAAAACAAAGAGTCTCACCATATATTCATGAGACGCCTATTGAGTTCTCTTCTACTTTTTCTAAAAAAATAGGAAGCAATGTGTTCTTAAAGCTAGAAAATTTTCAGAAGACTGGATCTTTTAAAGTGAGGGGAGCTTTCAATAAGCTTCTCTCAATGTCGCCATCAGAAAGGGCCAAAGGCGTGATCGCAGTATCTGCAGGAAATCATGCGCAGGGAGTAGCCTACGCATCATCGACCCTTGGAGTTAAATCTACTATAATAATGCCTGAAACTGCGCCGATCTCGAAGTACCTAGCTACAAGGTCTTATGGAGCTAACGTGATCCTTTATGGAAAGTTCCTTCATGAGGGAATGGAAAAGGCTAACGAAATCATGAGAAGCACAGGGAGCGTATTCATTCATCCGTATGATGACATCAGTGTAATAACAGGTCAGGGAACCCTTGGTTTAGAGCTCCTTGGAGTATCTCCAGACATAGTAGTGGTTCCAATCGGAGGGGGTGGGTTAATATCTGGAATAAGCATAGCATTAAAGGCTAAGAATCCTAACATCAAGATAATAGGCGTTCAGACTACAGCGTCTCCTTCCATGAGGATTTCAAAGGAGTCTGGAAAACTTATTGCGGTAGAACCTTCTTTCTCCGTTGCAGATGGCATTTTAGTTAAGACACCGTCAGCTTTGACATTTGACATTATCAATGAACTAGTAGATGATGTAGTTTTGGTTGACGACGAGGAGATAAGTGAGAGCATATTCCTTCTTGCTGAAAGGTCTAAGATAATGGTTGAGGGTGCAGGAGCGGCTTCCTTAGCCGCAATACTTAATGGCAAGGTAAGGATTCCTTCCCCTAATTCTAAGATTGTCTCAATTATAAGTGGAGGAAACATTGATATGAGTCTATTTGTTAACATTATAGAAAAGATGTTATATATATCTAAGAGAGTAGTGAAAATAAAGGTAATAGTGCCTGATAAGCCTGGTTATCTCAATAAAATCCTGAGCAACGTAGTTAAAGTCAGGGGTAATATAATAGATATCATACATGATAGAATGAGCAGTGATGTCCCTCCGGGGTTTACAAAAATCTATGTTACGTTTGAGGTTCCCAGCAGAGAGAATATAAATTCATTTGTGAATGAAATGATAAGCGAAGGAATAGAAACTAAGTTTGTTGAATAAGAGGTTTGATTTTTGATGTCAAACTCAATATGTTTTCTTGGTCCAATAGGATCGTTTTCTCACCAGGCAGTTACCATGGTTGCTGAAGAGAAAGTGCTCATCCCTAAGGGCACTATTACGGGAGTGATTAATTCTATAAGTGAAGAAGAGTGTAGCGAGGGTTTAGTGCCGATCGAGAACTCTTTAGAGGGCCCAGTAAATGAAACCTTAGATAATTTATTTTATAAAGAAAACTTATTTATAAATTTAGAAATAGAGATTCCCATTAATTTGGTTTTAGCATCAAAAAATGACAAATTCAATATAGTTTATTCTCATCCGCATGCGATCCAGGAATGTAGAGACTACATCAGAAGAAAATCGTTTGATAAAGTAATCCCGGTAGAGAGCACTTCTAGGGCTGCAGAGCTAGCCTCCACTGATCCTAATGCCGCAGCCATATGCTCTGAAATGGCTGCTAGAATCTATAATCTTAGAATCTTTGATCAAAATATTGAAGATAATGTAAATATAACTAGATTTTTCTTAATTTCCAAAAAAGAAACCAGAGAGGGAACCAAGTCTAGCCTCATCTTTACTATACCACATGAATCAGGTTCTCTCTATCATGTATTAGGTAAGTTTTATGAGGAAAAAATAAATCTGAACATGATCTATTCCAGACCGCTGAAAAGTATCCCGTGGAGATATTATTTTTATGTAGAATATGAAGGAAATAAAAATGAAAGACTTCTGAATAAGCTCAGCGAAGTAACGACTTCAGTGAGCTTTAAAGGAAGTTATTCCAAATTTTCAAATAACGATTCCAGGTTTTAAGTTATCTAAGCTGTAGAGAATCATGTAGCTCCTAGCTGACGTAGCTTCTACTATTTTTCTAGCAGAAGAATAGATTACCTCCTTATCTTTTCCGTGTATCATGGCATAGCATAAGTAGTCCCATTCTTTGTCCGCTTCTCTTAGTACTACGTGAGTAGCTTCTCTTATATTTGAGGCTATGCTCCTGCAACTTTCCTCTAAGTTATCAGATGTAATAAGAACCATGGCATTTTCTTTTATTCCTACTTTGTCTCCGTTTATTGTAGCTCCATAATCCTTAATTACATGGAGCTTCTTCAGTCTTAAAATTAGGTCTATTAGTTCTTCCTCACTTTTACCCACTTTCTCAGCTAGCTCTTTAAACGGTCTCTCCATGAGAGGGAGAGGATAAGATAATTGCTTGAGCATTTCCTTCTCTATGCCAAGTTCTTCCGCGGTCGGTATATAATCTGGCGTAACCTCGTTCTCTCCGCTCATTGATACACCTCTGATCACATCGTATTTTACACTCAGCTTGAGATTTTTCTTTGAAAAAAGAATCAGGTAATCGTCACATTCTACTTTCCTGAGGATCTCCCTAACCCTTTCTGCTAGTCCTTCTTTGCTGTAATCTTTTATAACAAACCATACGTTAAACCTTGGATGATCCCTTACGAAGTTGTGTGTAATTTCTCTGATTCCTAATGCCAATCTCCTAAAAGACTCTAGATTATCTTGAGAGATGTTTGAGGCTACTAACGCCCCTACCATGCCCTTACTTCTAAAATTAACATACATTCCTACTCTTTTTACAACTTCATTATCTATTAGATATTTTATTCTAGATATAACCTCATTTTCAGTTAAATTTAACTTTCTCCCTATCTCTAAGAACGGCCTCTCTGAAATTGGGAAGTCATACTGTAATTCCATAAGTAGCTTATAGTCGATCTCTGAGAGCGTATTCGAACTCATAATAAGTTATATCATAACTTAGTCTAAAAACGGTTTTCTTAATTAGTTTAGAAGACCAAGTTTGAGGAGGATTCCTCTAGCTGCCAGCACGCCAGTCGCTGCAGCTACGTTTATTCCTCTGGATAGGCCTGCTCCATCACCTGCGGCAAACAAGTTATCTATCACCGTCTCCATATTTCTATCCACAACGGCCTTCATGCTATAGTATTTTATCTCTGGAGCGTACAATAAGGTATTAGATGAGTAAATCCCTGGGGCTATGTTATCCAATCTCTCTAAGCCTTCCACTAAGTTGCTTATTACTCTGTAAGGAAGTCCCATGCTTATATCGCCTGGAGTTACATCTCTTAATGTAGGTTTAACTGTAGACCTTTCTATTCTTTCCCATGTGCTTCTCCTTCCCTTTTCAAAGTCTATTAACCTCTGAAGAATTGGTCTTTCTCCTCCCAGTCTAGTCATTAATCTTGCTATGCTTTTTCCATATTCTATAGTGTCCTCAAGCGGATCGGAGAGTTTTATTGTGGTTAAGAACGCAAAATTTGTATTATTACTCTTTCTATCCGCGTATGTCTCCCCGTTTACGCCTATAGTTCCATCATCATAAACTTCCTTCATTATGAAGCCTCCTGGGTTTACACAGAAAGTTCTCACTTTATCATCGTATTTCTTAGAGTACATTATCACCTTCGGATCCCAAACAGCTTTAGTCAGTTCCTCCGTAACAAATTTCTCAGTTTCTACTCTTACTCCTATATCTAGAGGACCGGGAACCATATCTAATCCCAGTTTCTTTGCTTGATCGAAGAACCATTTCGCTCCAGCTCTACCAGGACCTGCCATGACTATGTTTGATTCTATCTCTCCTTTGCTAGTCTTTATAGAGAATTTATTTCCAGCCTTCTGTATTTCCATAACGTCAGTAAGCTCCCATACTCTTACCCCTTCTTTTTCAATGAAGTTTGTCATGTTTTCGATTACTATCGGTGTCTTATCTGTTCCTATATGCCTCTGTCTTATTGGTACGAATTCAGCTCCTACCTTTGCGGCCTTTTTCTGTACTTCCAAAACTTTCTCCATGTTAGGCTCGAATAGTCTATCCTTAGGTGCTCCAAACTTGACTAGAACGTCGTCCACATAGTTTATCAGGTTCTGTGCTTCGTCCCAACTTCTGACTATCTCTTGTAATTCTCCTCCTATGTCAGGTCTTAGATTTATTATCCCGCTACTATAAGTCCCTGCACCTCCTATTCCGTAAGTTATGTGACAGGGATTGCAGAAGGTACATTTCTCTTTCGGAGACATTAGAGGGCAGGTTCTCTTTATGGCCCTTACCCCTTTATCTATCAAGACAACGTTATACTTCTTTGAGGCTCCGCTGATTGCCATCTCGTAAGCGGTGAAGAGACCTGCAGGACCTCCACCTATAATTACTACATCGGATCTGTCCATGTCTCAGTCACCCATCTTTTCTGATCTGAGATCTATGATGTCCTCCGAATCCTCCCCTGTTCCAATTAGCGTTATAGGAGTTTTCAATTCAGCTTCAGTTAGCTCGATCCATTTCTTAGCCTCAGATGGAAGCTTATCATAACTCCTTACTTTATAGGCTTCCTTAAATAGTGCGTCTATTTTAGTTATTGCTACTTGAGTTGCAGAATTAATTCTTATTGATTCTTTAGCAAGCTTTGTATTGAATTGCGACACTCTTCTAGGTCTTCCAGTAACGGTTCCAAACTCCTGTAAGCCCTTCTCTTTAGCTTCCTCTTGGGTTATTTCTCCTTCTAGAGGACCTCCTCCTACTCTAGTCACAAAACTTTTGAATATAACGATTATGTCGTTCACATATTTCGGACCTATTCCTACCTCGTTTAAAACTCCTGAAGACGTAGTATTTCTGCTGGTCACATAAGGATAATTTCCGTGATATAAGCTCAAAAGGAAACCTTGCGTTCCTTCAACAAGTACTTTCCCTCCATTTTCTAAGATATTTATTGTAAAATCCGGCACATCAACTAAATAATTTTTCAGTATCTCATATTCAGAAGCTAGCTTCAATTTTCTTAGAATCCTAGCGCTTTCTGCGTATCCTACGCCCTGACCAGTACTACCTACTACTTTCATGAGGTACTCGTCTTTTCTCTCTTGTTCTATTTCTTGTTCAGTAATTATACCAGTGTGCCTATCTATAAGTATTCTACCCTGAGTTTCGGTCTCCTTTATCTCGTTCAATAATGTATCTAAAGAGGTCAGTGCTCCGGGTCCAAGGGCGAGTTTAGTCGACTGACTTAAGAAAGATGAGGGTAATATTCTAAGCTTCCACTTCTTATCTTTATAAACAATAGTATGACCAGCATTAACTCCTCCTGTCCTTATTGATAATGAGGGTTTGTCTCTCAAACCGAGATAAGATACGATCTTTCCTTTTCCTTCATCTCCATAGAAACCTCCTACTACTATATCAAGCATTCAAATCCATTTTGATGTGATTGAGCTCATGTTATTTAAATATAGTTTATCCTTATCTATAATTATAAATATGGTACTTTCTTCTATATAGTCATCATTGGCGTCTATAATTTATCATGATAGAGTTATGTTGTTATTTCGTGTAAAGAATTCTTTATTATTGCTTCCTTTATTTCTATACCTATTCTTCTGCCTAAGCTTATAGGTTTCCCGAAGTAGAACTTTGAATATTGACTGCCTATTCCCATATAAGCGTTGGTACCTCCTCCAATTCTGGGCGCAACGTCGTAAACTACAAGGTCCAGATCAGGAGTTACCATCACTTGCAAGGTAAATGGACCGATTATCCCTGGATTCTCTAATCTCTTTGTCGACTCAACAAATTTTTTCCCTATGTCGAAGACTTTCTCCAAGAGGCTTTCTCTTATGGTCACTGGTATATGGCCTACTTCTATCAGTCTAGGCTCTTTCCTTAATTTGAGTTGGATGTCGGCTGGAAGCCTATAGAATCCATCCCAGTCACTTTGAATTCTGCGGTCTATACTTAGGAGCTCAAGTCTGTCTTTCGTCTTACTATAGAAGTAGTTCAAGTTGAAATGCGCTCCAAGGACGAATTCTTCTATGACCATATGTTTTCTACCTTCTTCATCAATAATTCCTAATTTAGTAAGTTCATTCATTTTATTATCAAAGTCCTCCTTATTTACTGCGATGAAGAACCCTCTTTCAACTTTCCTCTTAGCCTCAGGCATCTTTACCATTACTGGACCTTCTATTTCGTCTTCCCTCAAGGTCTTCGGTCTTCTTATTTTCCCGTCGTCAAGGATTCTGTAATAGTTCTTGTTTCCTTCTCTTTCTTCCCACCTTAACATCATCTTATTTCCGAAAAATTTCACTTCCATCTTCTCTATGACATCGTATCCTAGATATACTGCCATGCTTCTATTTGGTACAATTAAAGTGTTCATCTCAATTAGTTTTCTTTGAAATTCTAGCTCTGCTATGTCTCTATATTCATTCAATGTAAAGCAGTAATCTATTATGCCATGGAACTCCTTGTACGCTGTTTCTCTTCCTCTTTTGCACAGCGCTATGGTCTCGAATCCTTCATCTTTTACGCCGTCATAGACGTCAAGCGCGGAATGACTGGCCACGGACGCTATTCTATATTTCATGTTAACACCATGTCTAGCTTATTGTTTATAATAGCATTCTTTAACTCTCTTGCAATTCTTCTTCCCATACTCATAGGCTCATTCCAATAAAGCCAGCTATATGGACTACCGTTGGTGTACAGATTGGTTCCCGCAACTATTCTCCCAGAGAACTCAAAGACCACAATTTCTCCTTTGTCTGTAACTACTGATTCAAGACAGAAAGGTCCTATCATTCCAGGGCTCACTCTTTCTCTTACGTTTTTAACAAAATTATTAGCGTATTCCAAAGCAGTGGGAAGGAGACTTTCCCTTGCAACTGCAGGTATGTTTCCCACAACGACGAATGTAGGCTCCATAGACCCATATGCGTAAGGTAGCCTTCTAAGTCCGTNNACTACGAATGTTGGTTCGATATTTAAGTTGAAAGGAAGTCTTCTCAATCCGTCGACGTTAGTTTCGTATCTTATATCAATTCCAAATATCTCGGTTCTATCTAAAAGCGGGCTATAGAAAAACTGAAAATACATTGGAACTCCTACTACATATTCTTGAATAATTACTTCATCCTCTGATTTTATTTCTTTTTTGTTAATTAGTTTATCTATTCCATTTCTGGCCTCCACTTTGTCTCTAGCTAAGAAATAGCCACGTCCTCCTTTAGCGCCGGGTAGCTTGACAATGACCAACCTATCGACGTCCTCTGCTCTCTCAAAAGTCTCTGGAATTTTGATGTTCGATGTTTTAAGCAAAAACATCTTTTTGTGCTGATTTCCTTCCCACTCAAATATGTTTCTATTACCGAAAATTTTCGTAGTAATTCTATTTACTCTTTCCTGTCCTAAATATTCAACCAAACTCCCATGAGGGATTAGAACAGATTCCTGATCTCTGTTTATCAGATCTACAGTTTCATCTATTTTGTCAAACGGTAGTACAATATCAATAAAGCCGAACTGTTTATAGAAATTCTCTCTTTTTCTGTCTGTAATTACGATTGTATTGAATCCCTCCATTTTAGCTCCGTGAAGTATTTGAATAGAAGAATGGCTTCCTATGGTAGAGATGGACTTCACGTTTATGAGATAAGCCTTAATGGATAATAAGGTTAAATTAGTGGGATTTTCCTTTACTGTGTTGTTGACATGGAAATATGTCCATTAGATTGGAGGTATGGAAGTAAGGAGATGAGGGAGATTTTTGACAAAGAAAATGTTTTGAGAACTAGACTTAATGTTGAAATTGCTCTTCTTAAGGCATTAAGGGATGTAGGACTTGTTTCAGAAGGTGACGTTCGCATAGCTGAAAGTAAGATCAAAGAGGTAAAGTCGAGCGAGGTCGAAGATCTAGAATCGAAGCTAGGCCATGACGTTATGGCAATGGTAGTTACTTTAGCTCAGAAAAGCGGAGACGCAGGTAGGTTTGTGCACTTCGGGGCGACCAGCTACGATATAGTCGATACTGCAAACGCCATTCTTTTCAGGCAAGCCATAAGTATTATAGAATCTAAGATTATAAAAATTCTGGATATTCTTTCAAATTATTCTAACAAATACAGAGATACGATAATGGTAGGTAGGACTCATGGACAACATGCCCTTCCAATCACTTTAGGTTTTAAGTTTGCCAATTACCTTTATGAGTTTTCTCGTTCATTAGAAAGGATTAATGAATCGAAAGAGAGAGTCATAAGGATAAAGATGGCTGGAGCTGTGGGAACTATGGCTGGATGGGGAAATAAAGGGATCGAGATAGAACAGATTATATCGAAATATCTTGACATGCCGTCTCACGTCATATCGACACAAGTAGCACCAAGGGACGGCTTTGCAGAGGTCATTTCAGACCTCGCAATTCTTTCAGCCGTGGGAGAGCGTTTATCACTTGAGGTCAGAGAGCTGATGAGACCTGAAATAGGCGAAATTGGAGAAGGAGTAGGAGAGAGAGTTGGAAGCAGTACTATGCCTCAAAAGGAAAACCCCGTAACGGCAGAGAAAATAACCGGTCTTTCCAGAATAGTTAGGTCATTTGTTTCTGCCTCAATTGAGAACATTCCGTTATGGCATGAAAGAGATTTAACCAATAGCTCCTCGGAAAGAATTTTAATCTCACACACTTTTATAATTGTAGACGAGATATTAAATAGTTTAATAGAATTATTAAGTAACTTGAGAGTAAATATAAGCAATATGGAGAGAAATCTTTACCTAACTAGGGGACAAATAATGGCTGAAAGTCTGATGATAAACCTAACTTTAAGAGGTATGGCGAGGCATGAAGCACATCGCTTGGCTAGCGATATCTCAAAGGAAGTGAGAACTACGGGATCCTCATTTCTTGACGTTTGCTTAAAGAGAGAAGAAGTAACTAAGATCTTCACAGAGAGAGAATTAAGGGAAATCCTGGACCCTAAAAACTACTTAGGGGAATACAACAAACTGATTGACAGAAGTATAGATTATTATAATCAAGTCAGAAAACAGGTGAAACAAATTTAAGAGCAGATACATCATAAATTAACATGCCGCTGTAGCTCAGCCCGGTAGAGCGCTGGCCTCGTAAGCCAGTGGTCGCGGGTCCGAACCCCGCCGGCGGCTCCTTTTATGCGGCTGATGAAGAATGAAGCTAAAGGACATAGGGGAACATAGATATATTGAGAAAAATCTGAGAAAGTACCTCGATATAGATAGTATGGACGATGTCTTCTTTAATGATGAAAACGCCTTCAAGGTGGACGGGTTTTCGCTTTCTTATAAATCTGATTATATAAGTTTTTACGATATTGGTTGGAAGGCTGCTGTAGCTACTTTCAGCGATTTGATCTCCGCCGGATCTTATCCATCACTTGTTATGTCGTCCGTAGGAATTAACGAGAATATGGAAGACGCTATTTTGGATGAAATTTTTAGAGGGCTCTCTGACTGTGTCAGGTATTATGGTGCTAGATATATCGGAGGTGACCTAAACAACTCTTCATCTGATGGATGGATAGATGTGATGGGAATAGGAAAAAGAATAGCTTATCCTACATTTAAGCCTAAAAAAGGCGACCTGTTAGTTTTGACTAATCCACTGGGTTATACTTCTTTATATTTTTTGAGCAAATTTATATTTAAAAAACTTGAACTACCTCAATATTTATTTTTAAAGGCATTAGAGAAAATAAGGCACCCATTGGTAAACAAGCTCATACCAAACATTTTATCATCATTATCTGGGGAACTAGTTTACTCCACCGATATTAGTGATGGACTTTTGATTTCTATTGATAAAATAAGTAAACGCTTGAACATGGGAATTGATATGACAAGCTTTGGAATCGGAGAAGATGTTCTAGATTATCTAAAATTAGTTGAACCAAAATTGGACTTTATTGACTTGTTAAAGTATAGTGGAGAAGAGTTTGAGAGTATATTTGTGATCCATGAGGAAGTTAAAGATCGAGCGATAGAATTAATGCGGAGTTCTGGATTAGATCCAGTGCTGATAGGAAAGCTCTCTGAAGCCAATATTATCACTTTTAATGGAAATTCATTAAAAATTACTGGATGGGATAATTTCAAAGGATGGTTTTAACTGTAGCTACAATACAGAGAGTGAATATTCTTATATACGATAAACAGAGTTAATGAAAGTAGATAGATATGGCTCAAACAACTGCGGAAAACAATGAGAAGTTTAGGCTACTGCCAGCTCCTTCATCTTTTGATGAAGGCTCAGTAAAATTCGGAGACAGAGAGATAAAGATAGGAGGTCCCTTACCAAAGCTCTCATCAAATGAAAAGTTAGTAAGAGTAACTCACTCCTTATGCCCTGCATGTTATAGACTTCTCCCTGCTACTATATTTGAAAAGGAGAATAAGCTTTACATAAGGAAAATCTGTCCGGATCACGGGGAATTTGAGGACCTTTACTACGGAGACGTAGGAATGTACTACAAGTTTGATTATTGGGAGTATGAAGGGAAGGGGCCTAAAGTTCCTTATGTAGACTTGAAAGCTCCATGTCCTTACAATTGCGGACTGTGTCCGATGCATCATCAGCACTCCGCTTTAGTTAACCTTGTGATTACCAATAGATGTGACCAGTCATGCTGGTATTGTTTCTTCTATGCCGAAAAGGCAGGATATGTATACGAGCCCACGTTAGACCAAATTTCCTATCAAATAGACCAACTCAAAAAGCAAGGCATAACTTTAGTTATACAGGTCACTGGTGGAGAGCCAACACTTAGAGAGGATATCCTGGAAGTGCTAAAGATATTGAGGGAGAAGGGCGTTAGACATGTACAGCTAAATACGTGGGGAGGAACGTTCGCGAAAATGTACATGGACGATCCAGATAAGGCAATAACTTATGCTAAACAGTTGAGAGAGGCAGGAGTTAATACCATATATATGAGCTTTGATGGAACAAATAGGAAGACAAACCCGAAGAATCATTGGGAAATTCCTTATACATTTGAGGTATTTAGGAAAGCTGGGATGACAAGCGTTGTCCTAGTTCCAACTGTAATTAAGACAGTAAATGACAGTGATTTAGGAAACATTGTTAAATTTGCAGCTAGAAACCTAGATATAGTAAGAGCGGTAAACTTCCAGCCAGTTAGCTTGACTGGAATGATGAAGAGGAACATGAGGGCGAAGTTCAGGATAACTATCCCAGAAGTCCTAAGGAACATTGAAGAGCAGACTGACGGTGAAGTGACTAGAGATAGCTGGTACCCAATCGGTACATCTGTTGTATTCTCAAGGATAGTCGAAGCTTTGACAGGTAAAGAGCAATTCGAGATGGCCAACCATCCATCTTGTGGTGCAGGAACATATATTTATGTAGAGTGGAAAGGAGGAGAGCCTCACTTCATTCCAATATCCAAGTTCATAGATTTAGAGGGGCTTCTAGAGTATCTTAAAGAAAAGTCTGAGGAGATAAGGGAAGGCTCCAATAAAGCGTGGGTAGGCATGAAAGCGTTGCTCAATATAAGGAAGTTTATTGATAAGGAAAAAGGTCCTAAGGACTTCGACGTATACAAGATGTTGTATAACGTAGTAATAAACCACAATTATGAGGCCCTAGGAGAATGGCACTATAAGACGCTCTTCCTAGGGACAATGCACTTCATGGATCTCTATAACTACGACGTTCAGAGAGTCATGAGGTGCGACATCCATTATGCATCCCCAGACGGTAGAGTAATACCATTCTGTACATACAATGTTCTGAACGACCTATACAGAGATAAAGTATTGAGGGATTATCAGATACCTCTTGACGAGTGGATAAAGGTACACGGATCTAATAGTTTAGGTGAGTCTGTGAAGTACAAGAGAAAGGCTTCTACATTAGAGCAGGGAGACCTTTACAAAATAACTTATAAGGGATTTGTAGATTCCATAAGCTAAGGCATGATATAATTCTTTTTAACGCTTTTTGTATGTTAAGTAAATTTCGTTTTTGCATTCACATAACTTAGAGTCGTATAGTGCAAGTTCTTGTATTTCATCGTCCTGAAATCCTTTTCCATCGAGCAAACTAACTCCGTTCCCGAAGAGTTTAGGGGAGACTGTCACTCTTAGCTCATCAAAACATCTTTCCTCTATAGCTCTGTATAGAGTTTTACCTCCGCCTTCTATGAGAACTTTTCTTATCCCTCTTTTGTAGAGGTCTTCCATAATCAAGCATATGGAAGTATTTTTTAGAGTCACAATCTCAACGTTTTGCGGAATTTCAATCTTTGAGCTATTATCGGTGTAAATTATTGTCTTGGGAGGTTGTCTAAATATATTTGCGTCTTTGCTAAATTTAAGGCTATGCGATATCACTACTCTAATCGGATTTTTATGACATTTTACATCTCTGACTGTTAACAACGGGTTATCATGTCTTACTGTATTCCCTCCCACGACTATTGCATCAGAAGTACACCTTAACAACATCTGTCTTCTTTTATCATAAGGACAACTGAGCTTGCTGAAACCGGAAGTTGAAGCTATTCTTCCATCTATGCTCATAGTGCTGAAGATGATTATATACGGTAGCTCGGTTCTCATATCTTAATTTCACGCATTTTAGATTTTTTGTTAACAACTTTTAATTCCTTAAACCAGATCCTAATTTCACATTTATCTCTATAGTTACAACTCAAGCAACAATTGTAACAAACATTTAGTTTCTTTATTTTACAATACTTTATTACTGTATATCTTCCGCAAGACTCGCACTGTTCTTCAAAAATCATGATATCATATTGGAAATTACCCTTTTATACATGTCTCAACAGTGCATAATGTCTTTTGACGTAAAGGAGATATGCCGGTCATCGTACCAGAAAAAATAATATCGTTAGATAGAGCAATAATATGAGGGTATCCCAAATAATAAGTCAGCTTAAGTATTAAATTATTTTCTAATTTATAGATCTTATCTCTGATTTCCATGTTAATTGGCGTAGGTGGTATTTCCCCATGGATTCCTCTTCCAGCCCTTATCATTTTAGCTATTAGAGAATGTGACGTTACTATTGGGCTGAAAGTATCATAGATTACGTTAGCTCCTCCTGCTTCTCTTTCGTCATTACTTAGTAGTACGAGATATTTTAGTCTCTTTTTATTCCCAAGTAAGGTCATAATGTTATTAATCACGTAGTTAATAGCGCTTCCATTACCGCTGTCTATTAGTGTGAAATCACCTTCTTCATTCTCTATCATATAAACGTTGTAGTCTCCTAATTGCCTCAATTCTATCATGAATGTACCTTTCCCTATTCTAGCTAGACTCATGACAAAAGATAGACTAAATTATAAGTTAAATTCTGCTTTACAAATGAATGAAAGTCTAGCCCCTTCTATGGAGGGGATGACGAACGTTTAAATACTTCTTTCTCTGTCTAGCACTTGATGGCTAAGAGGGGTAAAAAACCAATCAGAGCGACGGTTTCGATGAAGATTGGAGTGTCTGAACCCCTCTTAGCACTCTCTCGTAACTACGTGAAGGCATTAAGGTTCGTTCTATTTTGGTTAAAAGAAAGGGACGTAAATCCAAAAGGGAGAGGTACCCTTCAGCTAGTCCATCAGGA
>DAHF01000068.1:0-150 GCA_002495845.1 Sulfolobus sp. UBA167 | reverse complement strand
GATTGTTATAGGGACGCACTTGCGATTTACAGAGGATGGTATAACAACCCCAAGAAAGGTAGATTCCCTTGGGTGTATAAACCAACAGTATGGCTAACGCCGAGACTGAGTTACTCTCTTGACCTAGAGAAAATGAGCGTAAAGATAGCT
>DAHF01000029.1:48843-60826 GCA_002495845.1 Sulfolobus sp. UBA167 | reverse complement strand
TAATTTTTATTTAAATCTTTATTTAAGATATCTTTTCAAATGAAAACTTAACTATTATCCTTCTTGAACCAATTTTATAATACTAAATGTTTTCATTCATTCATTTAAAATTAAAATCTTATCTCGTTTAATAGAAGCGTATAATTGTGGAAAACTTTTAACGTAGATAGCGTAATATAACATCATCTGATGCGATTTGGCTATAAGACGGCTTGTTCTAGATGTTCTAAAACCCATCAAGGGGATATCCATTGTTGAATTAGCGGAAAAGATCGTTGAGCACCGTGGCGTAGATGGAGTTAACATAAGCGTTACTGACATGGACGTAGAGACCATGGGTCTCATGATAGTAGTAGAAGGAGAGAACATAGACTTCGATAACGTCAAGAACACCCTTGAGGAGGAGGGTTGTGCAATTCACAGCATAGACGAAGTCGTGAGCGGGTCAAAAATGGTTGAAAGCAGGAGAGGAAGGGATGATATGTGAAGTATGTCACAAGGAAGAGGCTGTTATATTTCAAGCACATACTGGCAGGTCTCTTTGTAAAGAATGCTTCTTCGACGACATAAAAAGGAGGGTAGCTGAGGAGGCTAAAAAGCAAGGCATAACTGAAGCGAACAAGGTATTATTAGCAGTTTCAGGAGGGAAGGACAGCTTAGTCTTGGTAGACACCTTGTCTTCTCTTGTTCCGCCGTCTAGGATAGTGGCGTTTAACATAGTGGAGGGCATATCGGGTTACAACAGGAAGGAACAAGCTGACAAACTGGCAAATTACATGAAAGGGCTCGGCGTTGAATTAGTTTCTACTTCGTTCAAGAAGGAGGTAGGGTTCACATTAGACGAAATGGTGAACTCCTCCAACTCCAAGGGAATGAACGTTTCACCTTGCACTTTCTGCGGAGGCTTCAGGAGGAAGCTCATAAACAACGCCGGTAAGCTCGTAGGTGCAGACCTAGTTGCCACAGGGCATAACCTTGATGACGAAGTGCAGACAATCATAATAAACTTGATAAGGGGAGACCTGACTAGGTTGGTGAGGATAGGAGACACGCCCATAAGGGTAAGCCAGAACTTCGTGAGCAGGGTTAAACCTTTGAGGAAAATATACGAATGGGAGACTACAATGTACGCGTACTTGAAAGGCT
Source organism: Sulfolobus sp. UBA167 (assembly GCA_002495845.1). Classification (GTDB taxonomy): domain Archaea; phylum Thermoproteota; class Thermoprotei_A; order Sulfolobales; family Sulfolobaceae; genus Sulfuracidifex. The sequence continues at coordinate 59,680 of DAHF01000029.1, read as the reverse complement.
ATTCCTTCCAGGAGGTAGAGTGCCCCCATATAATTACTAAACCTACGCTAAGGGCTAAGGTAAGGGAGCTGATGTATTCCCTTGAGGAACAAAGGCCGGGCACTCTCCTTAATATAATAGAAGAATTCGATAGGGTATCAGAGAGGATCAGGGGTTCATCGAAGTTCGGGGAGCTACCTAGATGCGAAATATGCGGAGACTCTACAAGCTACGGCAGGAAGATATGCAAGAACTGCGAACTCCTTATAAGATCTGGATTGCTTCCTCAATATCAGAAGTACCTTCCGATGTCGTGAATTCTCTCCTGTACGTTATCCCTCTTGTTAGAAGCCACTGCCATGGAGAAAAGCAGGGACGAAGTTCTGTTCAGGTAAACTATTATCCACTTGTTGAAAGGCTCTAATTCCTTTGAGTACTTTACCGCGTTCCTCTCTACCCTCCTGCAGACCGCCCTAGCGATATGGATGGAAGCTCCGCTTTCGCCCCCTCCGGGTATGACGAAGAGCCTCACAGGCCCGCTCTCTTTCCTATACTCTATCGTTCTTTCCTCTATCCACCTCACGAACTCCTGGTTTATTTTGTTTGATCCAGTGGAAGCATCCTCGCCTATTATGAAAATTTCATCTTGCAACCTACCAATATCTCTCCTCATATCGTCCCATTTAGTCTTCAAGTAAGCTAACCCCAGGAAGGAGTTCAGCTCGTCTAAGTCCCCCAAGAAGTTGACTAGAGGGGAGTCCTTTCCTACCCTCTTTCTTATTACGTCCGTCTCTCCCGAGTCTCCCTTTTTAGTGAACATTATATGTAGTAGGAAATATAATGTTTATAATTTATTTGCATTACTTCACTATGGTGACGAGTAATCTCATCAAGTGAGTTTATAAACTTCTTAAATTCGGTAGCTCAGAAATGGCAGGAGGAGTGGGAAAAGCAAGGCGTTTATCAAGGTAACCCTGACCCCTCAAAGCCTAAGTTCTACTCTACCGCTGCGTTCCCTTACCCTAACAGCCCAATGCACATAGGTCACGGTAGGTCATACGTCACTGCGGACGTTTATTCGCGCTTCAAAAGGATGATGGGTTACAACGTATTGTTTCCCATGGCTTTTCACTTCACCGGCACGCCTATCATAGCCATGGCTGACGATGTGGCCAAGGGGGACAAGGAACTGATCTCTATATTTAAAGAGATATACGAAATTCCAGATGAAGTAATACCTAAGCTTTCTGAGCCCTTGTTTATGGCTACCTACTTTAAAGAAGACATAAAGAAGGCAATGAAGGAACTCGGGCTCGGCATAGATTGGAGAAGAGAATTCACGACTATTGATCCGGAATTTTCCACTTTCGTGCTGTGGCAGTTCCAGAAATTACACGACAAAGGGTATATAGTCAGGGATACTCATCCTGTAGGCTGGTGTCCAGTTCATAACATTCCTGTCGGGATGCATGATACAAAAGGTGACATGGAGCCGGAAATAGGGGAATATGTCCTGATATACTTCACCTCGGGCGACCTTGTTCTTCCAGCTGCGACATTAAGGCCAGAAACCGTCTTCGGCGTTGTAGCTATCTGGATAAACCCGAATGAGAAGTATAAGGTAGTAGAGGCGTACGGAAAGAAAATGTTAGTATCCGAAAGGGCTGCTTTGAAGTTCTCCTTCCAAACCGACAACGTGAAAGTAGTAGACGAGATTAAGGGCTCGGAACTGAAAGGAAAGGAAGCTGTCAACCCGGTCACTGGTTCAAGGATTCCCATACTGGGGGCTGACTTCGTGGATCCCATGATGGGAACGGGAGTAGTCATGAGCGTCCCAGCCCACGCGCCTTTTGATTACTTCTACGTTAAAAAGGTGAAACCGGACTTACAGATGATTCCAGTTGTTAAATTAGATGGGTACTCGGAGATACCAGCAAGGGACTTGGTAGAGAAAAGCCATCCGTCTGGAAAGGAGGACCTCCAAAAGCTCACGGAGCAGCTGTATAGACAGGAATACAACAAAGGCAAGGTAAGGGAAGACGTTATCAGCTTATCTAAGCCGGAGTACGTCGATAGCCTAAAGCCTATAGCAGGAATGAGCGTGCCTGAAGCGAGAAAGCTGATGACGGACTTCATAATATCTTCTGGCCTAGGTAGAAAAATATTCGAGATAATGAATAGGCCGGTCTACTGCAGGTGCGGGAACGAGGTAGTAGTGAAGATATTGAAGGATCAGTGGTTCCTTGACTATGGAAACGAAGAGTGGAAGTCCTTAGCCAGAAAGCTTTTGTATTCAATGAGAGTAGTTCCGGAGGAGATAAGGAAGGAGTTCGACTATGCCCTAGGCTGGCTCGAGAAGAGGGCTTGCGCAAGGACTCGTGGATTGGGGACTCCTTTACCCTGGGATAAGAAATGGATAATAGAAAGCCTGAGCGACTCGACAATTTACATGGCGTTCTATACAATAGCCCATAAAATAAGGGAGTACAAGATCCTTCCGTCCCAGATGAAAATTGAGTTCTGGGACTACGTAATGCTCGGGATAGGAGACCCAAACGAGATATCTTTAACCACTGGGATAAACAAGGGCATAATAGAGGACTTAAGAGGGGAGTTCAATTATTGGTATCCCCTAGATTTCAGGCACAGCGGTAGGGATCTCGTTCCAAACCATCTGAGCTTCTTCATCTTCAACCATGCAGGGATATTTCCAGAGGAGAAATGGCCTAGAGGGGTCGCAGTGAACGGCCTCTTACTCTATGAAGGAAAGAAGATGAGCAAGAGCCTCAGGAACATAGTTCCGCTCAGAAAGAGTATTAGGCTGTATAGCGCAGACTTGGTCAGAGCCGTGCTCTCAGCAACCGCTGATATGGGGAGCGACGTTAACTTCTCTGAAAGCTTGGTGAAGAGCATAGGTGATTCTTATAAATACTTCTTAGGGCTGGTTGACCAATTGAACTCGTTTACCTCGAGTCAGTACGGGTTCCCAGAAAGGTGGATTTCATCGGTATTCAACTCCATGGAAAGGGACGTAACAAAGTATATGGAGGAGATTAACTTTAGGGATGCGTTCAATGAAGCGGTATTCGTGCTCGTCTCTCAGCTCCAGGAATACTTCGAATTAGTTAAGAGCGAGGGTAGATCTCCCAACGGCGAGCTTATGAGGCATATAGTTTCTGACTGGGTGAAAATAATAGCTCCTTTCTCTCCCCACTTCGCAGAGGAGATGTGGCACAAACTGGGGAACAGCTCCCTGGTCGTGACAGAAGCTTGGGTGAAACCTGACCTCAAATCCATTGATGAGATAGCCGAGATGGAGCACGAGTACCTAGAGAGGCTCGTCTATGACGTGAAGTCCATCCTCTCGGTCTACAAGGGTAAACCAAATAAGGCGACTATCTTGGTTTCAAACGAAGGTCAATTAAGGATGTTGAGGGAAGCCTTATCTTCCATAGAGAAAGGTGAAGGTATGAAAGGTTTCATGGGTAGTGTCAAGCCTTCCAAAGCTGAGATGAAGTATGCCCAGAAAGTATTTAACTATGCTATGACTATGGACGAGAGGACCAAGAAGTTCGCCAAGCTTCAATTCAACGAGATTGGCGTGGCAAAGGAGATATCCCCTTACCTGAAGGCAAAGCTTGGGATAGACGTCGACGTAAAGCTCTACGACGGAGACGCGGAGAAGTTCAAAAAGGAGCCATTACCCATGAAGCCCGCCATCATTATTGAGTGAGACTTGGTTTCCCTCTATGTTTATCATACCCATTTTCTTCATCTGAAATAAGGTCTGTCTGATCTCGTCCCTACTACTCTTAACTCTAGGAGATAAGATGTCACAGATCTCCCTTATGGTAGAATCTCCAAACTCACCTAAGTAAGATAAGATCTCCTTCTCGACCGAGTTTAGATATACATCGACCAAATTCCCGTCGATGACCCTAAACCTAAATCCTTCTTCAGCTGAAGCGAAATACAAGTTCTGCCCTATTTTATCGATGCTGATCTCCGTCACGTTCTTGAACTTCAACCTTCTGTCGAAAGTGGTCAACACGAAAAATCTGCTGGGAACCAAAGCATTGTCCTCGACCTCATAAGCCAAGACTACTGAGTTCTCGTTACATTGAAGAGGAAAGTCCAGTTCCACGTTCTTCATTAGCTTGTCCCCGTTAACTATGCAGACATCTTTACCTTCCCCGTGAACTGCCCTTCCTACATTTACTATGATTGCAGTGTCAACTAGCTTGTAATATGAATATATTACAGTAGACCTTTGTCTCAAGATGAAGTCTATAAACTTCATATCATAAAATAAAATGAGAAAAGGACAAAAAAGCATCCGCATTGCCTTTCGACGCATTAGTAACATTTTTAAGCAAAGAGAAAGAATAGGGGACGGGTTTGTTATTGCACCAACCGAGATAAAAGATAAAATAAAGCCTTGGCTCCTGAAAGCTAAGGAATACGACTTCACAGACATAAAGGAAGGAATAAGACTTCACCTGAACGAGTCTCCTTATAGGCCTCCAGACGTAGTACTAGAAGAAGCATCAAAGGCGATGCTCAACTGTAACAGATACCAGAACCCAGAATTAGTACAGCGTTTCAGGGAGCTAGTCTCAGAATACAACCACGTGGACTTTAACATGGTATACCCTTCCCCTGGAGCGGATGGGTCTCTCAGGTCTATATTCTACAACTTCCTTTCTCCGGGGTCTAACATAGTCATCAACAATCCTTCTTACAGCATGTACAAGGTATACTCGTCAGTCATGGGACTTAGAGTGGCAAACGTCGACTTGAAGCCACAGGGGGAGTGGTGGGTTGAAGGAGATGGACTTACCGAGGAAAGCAGGAACGCTGACATGGTTGTGATAGACAATCCGAACAATCCTACTGGATCACCCTTACTTGACAGACAAAAGGTGAGGGAGCTCGCGGAGACCACAAAGGGTTTCTTATTGATAGATGAGGCGTACTTTGAGTTCTACGGAGTTACCGTGTCTGACCTAGTGGATGAATACCCTAACCTGATGATAGTTAGGACTCTAAGCAAGGCTTTCTCGATGGCCTCCTTCAGGGTAGGTTACACGATAGCACATGAGGACGTAGTCAAGGCTCTTCTCAAGGGTTCCACTCCTTTCGACATAGCCCTTCCTTCCATAGTCGCAGGTATAAAGGCGATGGAGAACAGATGGTACGTTAACGAGATCGTGAGGCAAGTGAAGGAAAATAGAGAAGTCCTCCTTAAGGGATTGAGGGACCTCGGCTTGAAGGTATATAATTCGATGACAAATTTCCTATTGGTCGACACTGAAAAAGATTTGTGGACTCCTCTCTGGAACCACGGCATAGCGATAAGAAAGTTAGGTAAATACTACAGGATCAGCGTTGGGACAAGAGAGGAGATAAACCTCTTGTTGAGAGTTCTCGGTGATTCCCTTGAGAATAGCAATACCAAATAAAGGTAGGCTCAAGGAACCTACGTTGCAGTTCCTCATCAACGTGGGGATTAGACCCCTTGCAAGCGATGATAGAGCATTGATGATACCGACCAGCTGGGAGAACACAGAGCTTGTCATGATAAGGACAGAGGACATACCCAGCATAGTGGAAGCAGGAGCTGCAGACCTCGGAATAACAGGGGTAGATTACATAAAGGAGGCAGGCGCAGAAGTTGAGGAGCTCGTCAAGTTGGACTTCGGCAAGTCTAAGATAGTTTTGGCCGTCCCCTCTTCGTGGGACGTGAACGGCATCGAGGACTTAAGGGGAAGGGAGATAAGAATAGCTACAAAGTACTATAATATTACTAAGTCTTATCTGGAAGAGAAAAAGCTGAACGCTAAGATAGTCAAGATAAGCGGGGCTGCTGAAGTGATGCCCCTCTTAGGGGCAGCAGACTGTATAGTGGACGTGACAAGCACTGGTACCACTTTGAGGCTTCACGGCCTGAAGCCGATTGACATTGTCATGGAGTCTCATGTCTCTGTGATAGGCAATGAGCGGTGGATGAAAAGTCCAGAATCTGAGAGGATAAACTTGCTCTTAACTATCATGAAAGGTACACTCGGCGGGAAAGGTAAGAAGATGATCTTCATGAACGTGGAGGACGGGAAACTGGATTCTGTAATAAGATCCCTTCCAGCAATGTTAGCTCCTTCAATATCTAAGCTTGGTGGGACTGACGCGTGGGAAGTGATGACGGTTGCGGAAGAGAAGGACATACCCGAGATAGTATCTAAAGTAAAGAACAACGGTGCTAGGGATATAGTCATCCTGGACATAGAGAAGGTGATAAAGTGAATGAAAGTAATTCCAAGCATAGACATCAGTCAAGGTAAGGCTGTGAAGAGGATCAGAGGCAAGTCTGGCTCAGGGATTGAGGTAGGCGACCCGTTCGAAGTAGCGAAGCAGATCTTCAGCACGGGCTACGACTCTATACACGTTGTTGACCTGGACGGCGCAGAAGGAAAAGGCAGGAACCTTTCCGTGATAAAGAGGATATGCGAGATAGGCTTCTCGTCAGTCCAAGTGGGAGGAGGAATACGCGATCTAGACGTTGCGACCTCTGTCATAAAAGCTGGCGCTTCCTCGATAGTCATGTCAACCCTGCCGTTTCTAGAGGAGCCTAAGTTCCTGGAAATCAAGAGGAACATAGGAGGTGAGAAAATCCTCGTTTCGTTGGACTACAACTCCCAAGGGAAGATTATGGTCAGGGGATGGTCAATTGACATAAACGTTTCAGTCACAGAAGCGATCGAGAAGTCGAACGCGTGGAACCTGATGGGAGTAGTCTTCACTTACGTAGAAAATGAGGGTACTAAGAAGGGAATCGACCCAAACGTTGGGAGATACGCACGCTTAGTTAAGGGTATTAAGGAGTATGCAGGAGGTATCTCCACAATGGATGACTTGAAAACCTTAAAGGAATCTAAAATTGACTACGCAATAGTCGGAATGGCATTTTACACTAATTCACTTAAAGGTGTAATAAATGTCTAGATCAATTCAAAAGGAAAGGGAGACCAAGGAGACCCGCATATCAGTCTACCTCGACCTAGACGTTAAGGGAGACGTTGACGTGAAAACGCCAGTTCCCTTTTTCAATCATATGCTATATTCTATGCTGTTTTACATGAATTGTAGCGCGAAAGTACACGCTGAGGACAAGCAAGGCTTCGATGATCATCACGTAGTGGAGGACGTAGCCATAGTCCTTGGAGATTCGATCGCTGAAATCCTAGGAGACAGAAGAGGGATAAGGAGGTTCTCCAGCGTTATAATCCCCATGGATGAAGCCCTAGTCTTGCTATCACTTGACATTTCTGGCAGGGGAGCTTCGTATGTGAGGCTGAAGTTGAGAAGGGATAGTGTAGGTGGACTTTCAATGGAAAACGTCCCCCATTTCTTGGATACGCTGTCAAAACATGCTGGTTTCACATTGCATGTTGAGCAGATGAGGGGGAAGAACGCACATCACACTGTGGAAGCCGTCTTCAAGGCTTTGGGCATGTCCATTTACGAAGCGACCAGGATAGTCTCAGATGAGGTCAGGAGCACGAAGGGGTCTTTATGAAGAGAATAATAGCTTGCCTAGACGTCAAGAGCGGGCGTGTGGTTAAAGGAGTAAACTTCCTCGACTTGAAGGACAAGGGAGACCCTGTCGAGCTTGCCTCCAGATACGAGGAGGAAGGTGCAGACGAAATAGTGTTCCTAGACATTTCTGCTACAATTGAAGACAGGAAAACGCTCTTCAACGTCGTGAAGGACACCGCGAGCGTTTTGTCGATTCCTCTTACCGTAGGAGGAGGGATACGTTCGTACGAAGACTTTAGGCTAGCATTATCATCAGGGGCAGACAAGGTAAGCATAAACACAGCAGCAATTGAAAATCCTGGCCTCATTAGTAGTGCATCTCAGGACTTTGGGGCTCAAGCAGTAGTGGTCGCCATAGACGCTAAGAGAGTGGGAGATACATGGAGGGTGTTCACTAGGTCGGGATCTCATGACGCTAAGTTGGATGCTGTGAAGTGGGCAACCGAAGTTTCCAACCTTGGGGCGGGAGAGATCCTCCTAACTAGCATCGACAGGGATGGGACTAGAAAAGGTTACGACGTCGAGCTCACAAGGGAAGTGTCTTCAAGGGTTAAGATCCCAGTGATAGCCAGCGGAGGAGCAGGAAAACCTGAACACTTCCTTGACGTCTTTAATTCAGGCTTGGCTGACGCTGCCTTGGCCGCAGGTATCTTCCACGACGGTACAGTGAAAATAGAGGAGCTTAAAATCTACCTGAAAGAGAAAGGTGTCGAGGTAAGACTTTGATACATGATAAATTGCCTGAAGTAAGGCCGAACAGTTTGGAGCCTTTCCTTAGCAAAGTCAAGGAAATAATAGACGACGTAATAAGCGGTGGAGACCAAGCTCTGATAGACTTAACCGCGAAATTCGACAACGTGAAGCTGTCTTCTGTGATTGCTTCTGAGAAGGAAATCGAGGAATCCTCTAATTCGCTCCCTCAGGAAATTAAGAGCTCAATTGATACGATATGGGATCAGCTGAAGAACTTCCACGAGTCTGCAAAGCCACCTAACTTCGGCGGAGGAAGAAACGGAATAACGTTTGGGATATTGTGGAGGCCTATAGAAAAGGTAGGGATTTACGTTCCTGGCGGCCTGAAATCCTATCCGTCTACCTTGATGATGGCAGGGATCCCGGCTAAAGTTGCGGGAGTGAAGGAAATTCACGTCTCAACTCCTACTAAAGGGAAGTTAGACCCTGCAATAGCATATGTTGGCAAGAAACTCGGTGTCAAAGCGTTTTACAAGGTGGGAGGGGCACAAGCTATAGCTGCGATGGCTTACGGTACGTCGAGCGTGACGAAGGTAGACAAGATAGTAGGACCAGGGAATGTTTTTGTCCAAGCCGCAAAGTTCCTGGTGAGTAACGTAGTAGGAATAGACGGGATTGAAGGGCCTACCGAACTGGTAGTCATGGCCGATGACAGCGCAGATCCTCTCCTGATAGCTAAAGATCTTGTGGCACAAGGTGAACACGGCCCTTTGAGCTTCCTAGTGTTAATTTCATGGAGCGAGACGTTGGTGAATAAAGTGAGAGAAGCTCTCGTCTCGCTTGGGAAGGACAGATCTAAGGAAAACTTCTACCTAGTGCTCGTACGCGACCAAAACGAGGGTATAGACCGGGTCAACGAAATTGGGCCTGAACACTTGTCCTTATATGTTTCCAAGCCCAGGGAAATTCTTTCCTACGTCAGGAACGTGGGTGCAGTGAGCTTGGGTAGGACGCCCCCAGCTATAATAGACTACGCCGCAGGGCCAAACCACATCCTGCCAACTAACGGCTGGGCAAAGTTCAGGGGAGGTGTAACTGTATACGACTTCCTCAAGCCTTTGATGTATGCCGAAGCGGATTCTCCACCTAGGGAATTGATAAAGGCATCAATTGCCTTAGCTGAATATGAGGGCTTTCATGTCCACGGGGAGAGCATAGGTGATAGATATGAGTGAAAACGAGATAGACAGACTCTTCGCTACCATAAAGCTGAGGCTCAGGGATATGCCGGAGGGCAGTTATACAGCTGAACTGTCTAGGAAAGGGTTAGGCTATGTATCGAGGAAAGTAGGAGAAGAGGCAGTGGAGACAGTTGTAGCTTCGTTGTATGAGAGTAACGAAAGGTTGGTGAGCGAGTCCTGCGACCTCATATACCATCTCTTAGTTTTGCTTGCAGTTAAAGGGGTAGAACTTGACGATATATATGAAGAACTGAGGAGGAGGAAGAAGTGAAAGCCTTAGTGCTTAATTACGGGGTAGGCAATCTATTTAGCATATCTTCCGCACTCAAACGGAACGGATTTGAGGTAAAAATAGGCGACTTGAAAAGAGGATATGACTTGATAGTGATGCCTGGGGTCGGATCGTTCTCTGCTGTTTCCTCGTTCCTTAGCTCTCGGTCTGATATCCTCAGAGACATTAGGGGAGATACAGCCTTCTTAGGTGTCTGCTTGGGCTTTCAAGTTCTCTTCGAATACGGGACCGAAGGAGGTCTGTCCAAAGGCCTAGGTTGGTTAAAAGGAAAGGTTGACGTACTCCACGTCAACGAGAAGCTACCTCATGTAGGATGGGAGAAGCTCCATGTGAACGGGTGTAACGAGTTGCTTCAGGGCATGGACCAAGGGTACGTATATTACGTCCACAGTTACGTGGCTTATCCTGAGAGGAAACCTGACGCGTTTTCCATTTATGGCGAAATTAGCTTTCCCGCAGTGATGTGCGATGGGAGCGTTGTTGGCACGCAGTTCCACCCTGAAAAAAGTGATAAAACGGGCAAGATATTCTTCAGTAATCTATCTAGGTGGTTGAAACGCTAACTGTGGGCGAGGAAGAGGCTAAAGCCTTAGCGTCCAAGATGAACTTCAGGCACGAGGAGAATACAATAATAGCTGTACTCCAGCACTTTCAGACTAAGGAAGTCCTGATGGTAGGAAACATGAACTATGATGCGTTTCTTATGACCTTAACTACAGGGAAGGCACACTTCTATTCCTTGTCTAGGAAAAAGCTCTGGCTGAAGGGAGAGACTAGCGGTAACTTTCAGGTAGTTGAGGGCCTAAAGATAGACTGCGACGAGGACGCGGTAGTCCTGCTGGTAAGACCCTTAGGTCCTACATGTCACACTGGCAACAGCTCTTGCTTTTATAGGGACTATAAAGATATCCGCAACGGTTAAAATCTATCTTTTACACTGTTAATGTATGTCTCAACAACAAAAGATCGATAAAGAGGAGTGGAAAAAGAAGATAATGGAAGGATTAACTCAAGTTTATGACCCAGAGATTCCAGTCGA
>DAHF01000029.1:6000-48817 GCA_002495845.1 Sulfolobus sp. UBA167 | reverse complement strand
TACATAAAAATAGGCCTGACTGCCCCTGGCTGTCCGGTCATAGACGACTTAGTTTACACTATAGAGCAAGTTATAAAGGAGAGCGTCCCAGCGAGCTCTGTTGACATCGACGTTGATCTTGACACTCAATGGACGCCAATGAGGATGAGCCCTGAGGGTAGAGAGAAGTTCAAGAAACTCTACGGCTACGACATAGTCGAAATGTGGGTACAAACATACGGTCTACCTGAACAGAAAGAGGAACAGAAGGCATAAAAATTAGCCGTTTTTCTACTACATTGTGTCTTGGAGCATTCTAGAGCTCTTGAGGAATAATCCTGATGAGCTAAAGGAAAACCTGAAGCGAAGGTATATAGATATCTCGATAGTTGATAGAGCAGTTGAGCTAGACATAAAATGGAGGCAGATATTGCAAGAAGTGGAGAAGCTACGTCATGAGCATAACGTGATCAGTTCTCAGATCCCTAAGGCAAAGCCTGAGGAAAGGAAAGCTAAGATAGACGAAGCCAGGAAGCTCCTCTCCGTCCTCGAAGGGAAAGAGAAGGAATTGAACCAAGTGGCAGAGCAACGCGACTCCCTTCTATCTAGCCTGCCCAACCTAATACAAGGGGACGTCCCCAACGGGCCTGACGATACTTACAGCAAGCCTATAAAGTTCTGGGGGAAATTCAGGGTCTACAAGGAAGACGTTAACAGCTTCCTTGAGAAGGTTAAAGGTGTCGAGTATGAGGTATTGGACTGGAAACCCAAAGGACATGCGGAAATGCTGGAGAACGTCTTAAAGCTGGGAGACACGCAGACAGCATCAAAGGTCGCCGGATCAAGGTTCTATTATCTATTCGATGACCTTGTATGGTTAGACATGGCCCTCCTTATGTACGCAATAGACTTCATGACATCTAGAGGTTATACCTTGGTCTTGCCTCCTTACATGCTGAAGGGCGAAGTGATCTATTCCATTATAGACATGGACACCTTCAAGGACGCGATATACAAGCTCGAGAACGACGACCTTTATTTGATTTCCACAGCAGAACATCCTTTAGGCGCATTGCACTTTAAGGACGAAATAAGGAAGGAAGACCTCCCGATAAAGCTGATCGGCGTTAGCCCTGCTTTCAGGAGGGAGGCCGGAGCTGCGAACAAGGACATGAAGGGGATATTCAGGGTTCACCAGTTCCATAAGGTGGAACAGTTCATCTTCGCGGCACCAGAACAATCACATCAACTGCATCTAGAATTACTCAATAATGCGGAACAAATAATGCAAGGGCTTGAAATACCTTATAGAGTGATAAACATAGCTTCAGGAGACCTTGGGGCGTGTGCTACTAAGAAATACGATATAGAGGCGTGGATGCCAGCTCAGTCTACTTTCAGGGAAATGGTGAGCTGTAGCAATTGCACTGACTGGCAGTCATTCAGAATGAAGATAAGGTATGTGGAGAAAAACAACAGAGGATATGTTCACACCCTCAACAGTACTGCAATAGCTAGTACTAGGACGATCACTGCGATCCTTGAGAACAACCAACTGGAGGACGGCAGGGTAAAGATCCCTAAGGTTCTTAGGAAATATTTAGAACCTTTTGCAATGGCGCCGAAGGAGTTTATAGAACCTAGAAAGAAAGTCATTTAAATTTCATTAAATAGTTTTTACCTTGAGGCAAAAAAGGCTACTACTCTGTAAAAAAACTTTTTATATAAATTTGCTTTTATTATTTTAATATAAAGATGTATAAAGAGCTTTATTTTTAAATAGGACTTTTTTCCAACCTCTTCGAGAATCAGATGGGATCCATGAACAAAGATATGTCATCATCGTCTACGCTCTAATATTGTAGTACTATATCGCGGATCCATTACTGCTTCATGTTAGTCTCCATCCATTTCTCTACTTGCTTCATCTTCCTCTTCGAGGATGCTAGGAATATCTTTAGACCTGCTCTGACTGGTGCGTATAGCGGTCCCTTCAGGTAGAAGGAGTTTAGTATATCCTGTGCCCAGTAGATGTCGTGCCAGAACACCTTCTTGTATAGCTCTATGTGTGCGGGAGACAGCTTAGCTTGTTCCCTCCAGTCGCGGAACCAGTTCTTGTTTTTGAACATCCCCATTGGAACGAAAAACATCGGGACTAGGATGCTTCTATACTGCCTCAGGCTATCTACGAGCTCTACTGTTCTAATTACGTCTTCCTCCTTCTCCTCTGGAAGGCCAACTATCATAGTTCCTGCCGGGACTATGTGCTTTTCGTGCATTATGCTGAACGCGTCTTGGACTATCTCAGGATACTCCTCGGGTTTGAAGGGGGCAGATTTGGCTGGCATTATCTCTTTTGCAAGCCTAGTCGATCCAGTCTCTATTCCTACCTCAACTCCTATGTAATCTTGGTTGTCATCGTAAATTATCTCTCCCAGCTTGGTTATTAGGCCGTATTTTTCCTCGGAATACTTTATTGCAGCTAAGCTAGCGTGGCTCCAGGCTATACCCTTATAGTATTTTTTCACTAGTTTGTGTAACCTTATTAGAGGTTCAGGTCTCGGGAATATCCCAGTAGCGCCGTAGAACAGGATATCGTCGCTGTGTATTACTCCGTGCCTAACACCGTTCTTAACGTTGACTTGAAGTTCCTTCTCTATCTTATCTAGTGAATAATACCGAGTAGGCCTCAAAGTGACTGAGCAGAACCTGCATGATCTGGCACAACCCCTCATCACTTCTATCATTCCGTTTACGCTTGCACCTTTAATCTCCGGTATATCGTCTACATCTGGGACGTCCTCTCCACTTACGTAAACATATTTTGGCAAAGGTTCACCGTCTAGGATTTTCTGGGCAAGCTTAACCACTACTTTTTCTCCTTCACCGTCCACGAAGGAGTCGACTCCCAGACTTTCGATAGCATCTGGAGTCCACAGCCACTGCCACGTTGAAGGTCCTCCAACTAAGATTTTCATTCCTTTTGACTTAGCCTCCTTTATCTCAGGCTTACTCATCAAAGCCAGAAAGCTTCTCCTGTTAATCGGCTCTTTTTGAGTTATAGCCCACCATGTGGATGAAGGTGGACCGTAACCGAAGTAATCATGGTGTGAGAACATCAGTGCTTTAGCGTAACTCAAGTGCTTGTTAAGGTGGTCTGGATCAATTATTGCTGCGTTGAACCCTTCGTCTATTAGCTTAGCTTCTACCTTTCTCATCCCATAGGGTGCCTGCCAAGGCCTTCCTAGGTCATCAACTTTCATCTTAGGACAAGCTATATATTTCCAAGCAAATTCTGGAACCCCAACTGATGGTCCGGTGCCCAAAAACCCCAGGAATTCCTTCCCATGGTGATTTGTCATTAAACATCTGTCCGTTGTAAGGATGAAGTCAAAATGCTCCATGAGAATCACTCTCTCCTTAGGGTTAATAATTTAAAAAAGTTACTATAAATAAGTCAATACTTTATTCAATATTGGCTTTAAATTCGCATCAGCCTCTTTAGGCTTGATTTCCTTCGCGTCGTCCTCCTTGAAAGTCCAAGTGTTATCGTCGTTGAGCTTCACCTCCTTCAGGGAACTCAGGACGAACATCTTTTCTCCCCTCTCATTTTTTACTTCTTCAATGAACACTTCCTTTCCATTCTTGCTTATTTTGTATTTTCCCGTAGTTTCTGTCACTTTCACTTAAACCACCTTATCTACTTCACAAAACATAGTTAAAGGTTTAACTATAAAAGATATATCTTTTGCTCAGCGTATCAAGTATTAATACGTTTCTATTATTACAAAAGGAGAAAACAAGTTAAATTAATTAAATTTCAGGTATAACTTTTCAAAAATTCTATTGTGATAAAGAAGTAATTTTTTATTTATATATATATTATTTTAAGATAAAGGAAGATATTTAAAGAGGCTATTCCCCTCCTTCGTCGTCTTCTCCTTCTTCAAATTCTTCTCTTAAGAGTTCAAGTCCTACTTCCTTGTAGTACTCCTCTCTTTCCTGTTCTAAGTCATCGCTGAGGTTCCTGGAGCTACTTTCGCTTACCAGCGAAGTAGTTTTAACGTTTTTCTTCTCGGAATTTGCCTTGACGCTGTACTCCTTCTTTTCCTTATCGCTAACTTCCTTCTCAAACCCGCATTTATTACACTTCAATATCTCCTTCCCATCCTTCTTTATTGGCATCATTACTCCACCACATTTGGGACAGAATTTCATTCTATTTCACCAATAAGACTATCTTATACTTCTTTAGAATATAAAAACCTTTTCCTAGAAAATCCTGATCCTAGGGTCTTCCTTGACTATGTTCAGGACAACGCTCGTATGTGTTCTTTCTATTCTAGAGTTCTTTAAAAGTTGCTTAAGAAAGTCGTCTAGTTCCTCTACGTCTCTGAACTTAGCTATGATTATGACATCGTACTCTCCGACTACATCGTAGACAGCAACTACGTTATCTGCATTGGCTATTTCTCTTTCGAACTCTACGAGATGCTTACCGTCTACCTTAGCCATGATTATTCCAGTTAATATGAAACCTAATTTAGAGTAATCAAGTAACGCTGCGAAACCCTTTACAATTCCCTCTTGGACTAATCTGGTCATCCTATTATGTAAAGTCGCAGGAGATATGTTCATCTCTTCAGCCAGCCTTCTAAGGCTAGCCCTAGCGTCCCTCAGTAGCTCTATTAACAATCTTTTATCTACCGTGTCTAGATCTATTCTGTTTTTATTTTCTGCCATGACTGGTCTAACTACTATTGCTCGTTAAAAAATTTTCATCTAATCTATGTATTCTCATATCAACTTTATTTGAGATATCCCGTTTATTATTAACTGAACTCCAAACGCTGCAATGATTATCGCAACGAATCTTCCAGCTGCTACAGTTCCGGTATTACCCATTATTTTCACTATAAAAGGTCCTATAGAGAGAACCACGAATACGAGCGCTGATGCAATTAGACTACTTATTATCACTGTGAATATCCCGTTAGTTACGCCCAAAGTAACAAGGGCGCTCATTGCTCCTGGTCCTACGAGAAGTGGAGTAGCTATTGGCGTCACCACGGCCTCCTCTATCCTCGTTGACATGAACTTCAATTGTTGGAAACCTCCGAGCGTGTCCACGCCCAGATAGATCAAAATGAGACCTCCTCCTATCTCAAGGGACGCCACTGATAGCCCTAAGTAGTACAACATCGGCCTTCCGAGAACTGAGAAAACTACCATTAAGCCAGTTACAGCTACACTTATTTTCTTCACCAAGAGGCTCCAAGGTATTTTAGTCTGGGAGTTCCTGTTAAACTCTTCATGCAAAGATAGCAAGTAAGGCAATATAGAAAGTGGATCCATTATCGCAAACAACTTTACGGCTAGTACAAGAGGCAGTTCGAAATTCATTTTAGTAGCGTTAACAGATCTTTCAGGTTTTTAATTTTGTCGTCTTCATTGTTCGATGATATCAGGAGAACAACCTTTGATAGTACTAAATAAATACGTGAAATTTCCTCCTTAATTTTATTCATGTCATTTTCGCTTTGAGAAATTCTATTTTCAAGGTCCTGAATCGAAGTTATTAGCTCAGCGACTATGTGTTCCACGTCTTCGTGATCGTCGTGTTGACTTTCAAGTTCCTTGCTGATTTGCTCTAGGTCGTCTTCGTTTTTAGGCAGTTTAGGAATTCTGAGATCCATCGTTTTCTTCCTCCGTGTCCAAGTTAGAAGAAATTACTTTGTCGTTTGATATTATGTAATTTCCAACTCCCAACCTAAGGTAATGTTTTATCACCGTGGATATTTTCCCTGCAGCGCGTATAGGTATACACTCTGTTGATACCTTTTCGTTCGTGTCCGTAATTCCTACAACCCTAGCAAGCTTCTTTTCATCGTCACAGAACTCCACGTTAACAGATTTCAGCCTACCCATGAAGACCAGGGACTCTAGGTCCCTTCCCTTCATAATTATCTCGTTCCCGTCTGTCATTTTTTCACTCCTCTTCCTATCACATCAGAGAATCTTAAACCCTTTTCTGAAAGGAACTCGTTGACTCCGTTCCTAATTTCCTTCAATACAGAGAAACCTTCATCCAAGATTGCCGTCCCAACGCCAATGATCTTAGCTCCGACTGAGGCTAGCTCCAGAGCGTCTTCCCAGCTGAAAACCCCTCCGACTCCTATTATCTCTGGTTCGTATTCCTTGTATACGTCATGGACTATCCTAACCGCTAAAGGGTGTATGCACTTACCTGAGATGCCTCCAGTGGAGTAGGATAAATAAGGAGAGAACGAGTTCAGGTCTATCTTCATGCCCTTCAATGTATTTATCAGCGTCAGCCCGTCAGCCCCTCCCTCTAATGCTTTCCCAGCGAGTTCTAACGTCTCGTCCCATGGTCCGAGCTTTATGAAGACGGGCTTGTCTTTCACAACGTCCTTTACAGCTGTCGCTACTTCCTTTGTGTATCTCGCCATTGACTCTCCGAATCCCTTTCTGTTAGGACTGCTCAGGTTAACCTCAATTATCATACCGTACGGCTTGGCTACCTCCGCAGCCTTTGCTATCTCATCCACTGAGGAACCGCCTATGCTGACTATAAGCTGACAAGGGTTGCCAATTTCCTTCAATAAGCCTACTCCCGGGTTGCCCAGTCCTATAGCATTCATGTAACAACTATCATGGAATTTTACCACTGTTGGAGGTCTATGAGGTTCAACGCCGTTTAGGGTAAACGTC
Organism: Sulfolobus sp. UBA167; assembly: GCA_002495845.1. Taxonomy (GTDB): domain Archaea; phylum Thermoproteota; class Thermoprotei_A; order Sulfolobales; family Sulfolobaceae; genus Sulfuracidifex. The sequence continues at coordinate 42,106 of DAHF01000029.1, read as the reverse complement.
TTCAGCGTAAGCGACGTAGGTCTGATCTCTTCGCATACTCTCGAGATGTACTCAGGCACGTCAGGCACTATGCCCGAAGCCACGGTGAGGAAGTCGTCCATCTCAACGTTGGCTATTCTTATCAAATACGTTCACCCCCTTCACGGGGAAAACCTCACCATCCATGTAAGCTATCTTTCCCCTTACTATTGTCATGTGAACTCTAGCGTCTAGAGGGTAATTATCAAGCGGGGTCTCTTCAGCCTTAGAGAACATAGTAATGTATCTCCAGTTTTCCTTCTTTATCACTGTGAAGTTAGCAGGATAACCTTTCTCTATTTCTCCGTATTTTATCCCGAGAATCTTCGAAGGATTTCTAGAAACCAAGTCTACAGCCTTATCTAGGTCTAGGACTCCCTTAAAGGCTAGAGAAAAAACGAAAGGTACGGTGAATGAGATTCCTGCTATCCCAGGAGGACATACCTCATATGGCAGTGACTTTTCCCATTTGGAATGTGGTGCATGATCGCTCACCATGGCGTCTACCTGAGATATCATAGTGAGAAGCTTGTTCCTCTCCGTTATGTCCCTTATTGGCGGATTTACCTTAGTCAGGCAGTCCCTCTCCCCTGGGACTAACAAATGGTGCGGCGTGACGTCAACTGTGAAACCCATTGCTTTAGATATCCTCACGGTCTCGGCGTTTGTAGCGTGAGTTATGTGAACCCTTTTCCCACCGACTCTGTAAAGTGAGGCAAGCTCCATCCACATGAACCTCATGTTCCTGAAAAGGTATAGGGGAACCTCTGGGTGCAGGATTTTCAACTTTTCAGATTTGAGGACTGAGTTAGTCTCTTCCTTCTCCAAGTCCTCGGGGAATATTTTGTACCCAGCTATAGGCATTGCCTCAACGTCCTCTCGGGGTACGCCTGAGTATATCCCGTAGTTGCATCTAGAATAGTATTCAAATTCACTTAGCTTTTCCTTTATTGTGCTCCTGTCGTTCACGTACGGCGAGGTGTTAGGCATGTCTAATACCAGCGTGAGTCCGCCGTAGGTTGCCTCCTTTGTAGCCGAAGTCACGTCCTCTTTGTATGATAGCTTCATCCCCCTAACGTGAACATGCATGTCCACAGCCCCGGGGAAGACTATTGTGTCTTCTGGGGTCTCTATGTCTGGGACGCAGTTAGCCCTAATTTCCCTGATGGTCGTGTCAAACTCCACACATGCCTCTCTTATTTCGTTCAGGTAAAGCTTTCCCTTAAGCCACAAGCCTATCACCTTTCAGGAACGGTCCTTCGATGCATGGTAGTGACCCTTTGTAGTTACATACTCCGCATACTCCTACTGCACAGTTCATTTTAACCCACCTGACATACACGAAGGATTTCCTCAGGACATGGGAAGGAATTAGACTTACCTCTTCCTCAGGAAGGGAGACAAGTACCAAAGCGTTATCCTCGATGTTAGAGGGAACCTCATGGACCAGCGATGTCCTCAACCCCATCTTCGATGCTACCTTTAAAGGATAATGGAGGTCGTGTTCTAACGTACCCTTGGAGACTCCGATTACAACATCATGACCATCTAGCTGGATCGGAGAACCTAAAGGTCCCTTCAAGTATAGCCAGTCATCTCTTACGACGCCTTTCTCTATGAAGATTGACAGTTCCCCCTCATCGTAGTCGTAAACTCCTAGCGGTATTTCTTTTCCGTTTAACAGTACTGTGATGAACTGCCCGGGCTTGGGTGCAAGGGGGAACTTAACCTTCAATATCTCCCCTTGGGCTGTTATCTCCCTCTTTGTGACCTTATACATTAAAGCACCTGCTTTACTACTTGCATTTCGTCTATTATGGTCTCGCAGTAACTGCACTTTAGAAGAAGAGGCGATTCAGACACTGTTAAGAAGTTAGTAAACGCCTCAGGATCGTTATTAGTTATGCATGAAGGGTTAGGACATCTTAGAAGTCCCTCTATGACTGAAGGTACCTTCATCTTCATTTTCTTAGTAACATCGTAGTCCTTGATGATGTTTATAGTAGCGTTTGGAGCTATCAACGTGATCAAGTTGGATTCCTTCTCGTCAACTGTCCTTCCTGAAATCTTTACAATGTCCTTTCTAACCATCTTCTTGCTCTCCACGTTCATTACTAAGGCCACTCTATACCCTTCGCTTCCGTTTATTCCTAATACCCTGAGAACAGCTAGTGCTCTTCCAGCGGGTATGTGGTCTATTACAGTACCCTCCCTTATTTTGGTCACGAGCAATTCCTTATCGCTCACTTCAAACCACCAAACAAGTACTTGATGATAGCCATTCTGACCTGGACTCCAAGGGAAGCTTGGTAAAAATACTTAGCTTGTGGGGTCTTATCTACCTTCCTGTCTATTTCGTTCACCCTGGGCAGAGGATGGAGAATGATGGAGTCTCTTTTCATCATCTCAACAGCTTTAAGGTCAACCTTGTAGCTTTCCTTGACCTTCTCGAACTCCACCTCGTCTGCGAACCTCTCCTTTTGTATCCTAGTAACGTAAAGCACGTCGGTCTCTCCAATTACGTCCTGCAAGGAGCTAGTCTCTATTACAGGGTAATTTAGAGTGCTCTTCACCTCTTCCCTCAATTTGAGCTGTTGTGGCGAAACTAAGAACACCTTCCCTGGTTTGAACTTAGTCAGGAGCCTGAGGAGGCTGTTGACTGCCCTTCCGTATTTCAGGTCCCCGAGAACGCAGAAGTTCAGCCCTTCTATGTGTCCTTTGATTTTCCTTACGGTATAGAGATCTATGATAGACTGGGTTGGATGTTCGTGCTTCCCGTCTCCCGCGTTAATTATGGGCACGTGACTTACCTCAGACGCGAACTTCGCCGTCCCGTCAAACTTGTGCCTTATTATTATCATATCAGAATACCCTTCAAGCATCCTTACTGTATCAGCTATCGTCTCTCCCTTCTCGACAGAGGTTCCCTCAGATGACGAGAAACCTATGGTGCTTGCGCCCAGCCTCTTCACTGCGGACTCAAAGCTGTTCTTTGTTCTCGTGCTAGGTTCGAAGAAGGCCAAGGCTATCACTTTACCTGAAAGCTCCTTGGATACCCTTCCTTTCTTTTCGTATTCGTCTGCCATATCGAAAATTGTATCTACTTCCCTCCTGTCCAAATCCAATGATGAAATAATATGTTTAGGCAATAATGCCCTTGGCATCTACCGACGCAGGATATTTAAATTCTTTTACAGACAAAGCCCCAATGGACTTCGCTAACTTTTTGCTCGAAAAGAAGCTCCTTCTCTTAGGTAACTTCGTCCTCAATTCAGGCAAGGTAAGCCCTTATTACCTAGACATGAGGTCGCTTCCGAGCTACGTCTATTTCAACGAGATCGTGAACAAGGCTGTGGAAGTTTTATCCGGAGTCAACTTTGACATGACCGTGGGAATAGCAACTGGAGGAGTCCCGCTGGCGTCATTCATAGCCTGCAAGATGGCCAAATTGACGGGGTACGTGAGACCTGAAAAGAAAGGTCACGGGACGAACAGACTAGTGGAAGGGGTAGTGGAAGGTAAACGCGTGCTCGTCGTGGACGACGTCTCTACGACTGGGGGGTCCCTCGTCTCAGCGATAAATAAGGTAAGAGAAAACGGGGGTAAGGTAGAAAACGCTCTCGTTATCGTAGACAGGGAGGAAGGGGCTAAGGAGAAATTGAAGGAGGCTGGAGTATCGTTAGTGAGCTTATTTACTATTCAGGACATCCTAGAGTCGTTATTGAGTTCATCGAAACTTAAGGAAGGGGAAAGAAAGGCAATAAAAGAGTACCTTCAAGGGAACCTGAGGTAATTAAAATGGAGAAAGCCAGAATAATACTAGCTTTGGATTCTCTGGTCGACAAGGAATTCCTAAGGGAAGCATCTACCTACGTTCACGGGATAAAGATAGGACTGCCTTTAACACTCAGAGCAGGAGTGGACGGAGTCAAGGAACTCGTCAAAGGAATAGACGCAGATGAGGTAATAATTGACTTTAAGCTTGCTGACATAGGTAGCATCATGATTAAAATAGCATCAGAGCTGGACTTCGCCGATTCGTTCATATCGCATTCCTTCATGGGAAAGCTCGGAGCTTTGGACGAACTCAAGGATTTTCTGGACACCAAGGAGAAAAAGCTCTATTTAGTGGGCGCAATGTCGCATCCAGGCTGGAACGATTCCTTGAACTCTTATACTGCTTCGGTGATCAAGGAAGTCGACCCTTACGGTATAGTAGCACCTGCAACTAGGGGAGATATAATTTCTAAATTCAAGAAAGAGTTTCCTGATAAAGTGATCATATCTCCGGGATTAGGTACTCAAGGCGCTAAATATGGAGAAGCTATATGCCATGGATCTTCCTTTGAGATAATCGGCAGAAGCGTTTTCTTATCTTCATCGCCATTAAAGGCTTTAAACGAAATTATAGAAAAGCAGAGAGAAGAGGTGTTGCATTGTAAAGGAACAAAAACTGGGGAGTGACAAGTACACTAAGGAAATTTCCAAGCTATATAGCCTAGTCACTGAAGCGGAAGACATACATGAGGAGTTTGACGTAGTCCCAACCACGGATTTCACCTTTCTTTACGTGCCTCAAGACTCCATGGTTACGTCTGAAAACGTAAGAGTTGGTAATGGAAGTTCGTCGTATTTCAAGATATATTCAAAGATACTGGAGCACTACCTCAAATTTCTCAAAGAGGAAATGCTCAGCTACGCGTCCAGGACTCTCAACAACGACGTTGAGTTCTTGAGCATAGTCTTAGAGAACGGGGACTACGCTATATTTGAAGGCGATGAGAAGAAAGTGAACATGCCCATGCCCCGCGGAATAGCTTCAGTTCATACCCACCCCGGAGTCTGTCTGTTCTCACACAAGGACATCGAGACCGCAGATTCCCTCTTCATAAAAGGTTACGTAGTAATTGCAGTAATGAACAACCAATGTGTGAGCCTTTTCCTCAGAGAAGGGGTCTATACTGAGGAAGATAGAAACGTTCTTAAGGACTTGAGGGACAATGTGAAGAAGGCTAGAACTTTGAACGAATTAACTTATGCGTACAAAGACTTAAGGTTCCCTAACTTTCTGAAGTTTTACTCGCTTCAATTGTTTTAGAGATTAGATCTATTGTGGCTTCTGCTATGTCTATAGAGTACCTCATGATCCTCCTGAACGAATCGAGAATCATTATCCCAGACGAGGTTGCCTTTGCGTCTCTCTCCTCGGCTAAAAGTAGGTCCGCTATCTTCATCAATTTGTCGAAATTCCTCATGTTATTTCCTATAACCTCGTGGGAAATCTCTTTCCTTTGGTTCAGGAATCCACTTATGCTCTTCTCGTAAAATTCCATGCTCATCTTGCCTACTTCTAACACGTCATTCCTGTGCTGTATTTTTTCCATGTAGGGGATGTTCTCCGCTATCCTGGTCGCGTGGTCTGCAACCCTCTCTACCGACTTCACTATTGAGTACAAGTCAACCACTTGGGTTAAGTTATATCCCTCCTCGGTCAAGATGTTCAGGGAAGACACGGAAAGGGTGAGTTGCCTGGCTACGTAAAAGAAGAAGCGATCCACTTCATCATCCCTTCCCAAGATTTCCTTCGCTATTTCCATGTCCTGAGATTCGATGGACACCAAAGTGTCTTTCAACATGTTATGGGATATTGCATATGCCCTGCTTATAGCCTTCGTGATTGGAAGGTCCTTTTCGTTTATCAGGAATTGGACTGTCAGGCTGGACACGTCTTCCTCTATTACCTCTGCACCGAGAAGCCTCTTCCTTACCACATCCTTTATGTATGATCTGTCCTCTCCTTTCATCTTTTTGCATGATATAGTAACCTGAGAGTACCCTGCCATGTAGTAAGCTATGAACTCCCTGGCTATTGCTTCGACTATCATATTCTCGCATAAGAGAACTTTCTTCTTGTCTGTGTCCTTCCTTTCTCCGTTTTTCGGTATAACGACAAGTTTGAGGTCAGAGTCCTCCATTATCTGCACTTCGTCTCCAGCTTTCATTGAAAGTGCCTTCACCCACTCCTTCGGCAAAGAAACTATATATGTTGAGCCTCCTGTAAGTTGAATTTTTCTTGTAATGTAGTTTACCATATTTTCATGAATACTATATAGCTTTTAGCTTAAAAGCTTCTCTTCTCTGGACTCCGCGATCTTTTCAGCCTCCTCAAGGACCTTCTTTCCCTCCTCCGTGGACCTTATCTTTATGTCCTGGGGAACTTCTACGGAGGCATAGAACCCTGAGTATATGTCCTCGAGCATGACTGAAAGCTCTGGAACTCCTCCCATCTGTTTCTTGAGTTCCTTTAAAGCCTCGATGACGGCTGGAGCTCCATTAACTATATAGCCTATATAGACTATAGTTTCTATTTTTATTTCAGTCATTTCAAGAAGAATATCAAGCGTGTCAAGAAATTGAACTATCCTTTGGAGCTGATCGACCTCTTTCATGTATTCAGCTGAGATAGAAGTGAACCTCCCGAAGTTCATCTCAGCCATCTGGTTATACTTAAGAATTCTGTCCTTCATTCTGTTCTTGTATATCCTTACTCTATTCCTGGCTATCTTTATGTCAGTCAACACGTCAGCTAGGGTTACTTTTCTCTTGCCGAACACAAGAATATGATTAAGTTAAAAAGTTTAAAAGGGATAGGATTCTAAGTGGAAGGGAATTCATACTTCTCTTCTTATCATCCTTTTATGTTCTCTGTTCAACTTTTTTCCTCTCTTTTCTCTGTTTCTATCATTTCACATTTCAGGAAGAGAATAACACGCGTCATGCTATTTGCTTGCCTCGAGCTCTTTTAGTATGTCCTCATAGGATAAGAAAAACTGAGTTAATCTGTAAAGAGCTCCATACTTCTCATCTTCCTTATATATTATCCCGTTTGAGGTCAACACTTCTAAATGGTGTATTGCAGTCTTGTAGTCCACACCTAAGGAGGAGGCTATTCTATTAGCATTAGATGGGGACTCCATTAGAAAATGGACTATTTTTAGTCTTGTAAGCCCTCCACGACTTGTGAAGAACAAGAGCTTGAAGAGTTTCCTTACCTCCTTCCTTTCTCTATCACTCAAATTATAGAAAGATGCTAGGTAATTAGTTTATGTATTTTTTCGTCCTAATACATCTCGCCGGAAATCGCCCTCTGTATTGCCTCGCTTATGACCTCAGTTATTGTCGGATGAGAGAATGTCACTGGATATAAGTCGTTTACGGTTGTCGAGAGTTCCATCGCCATACTTACGGTATTTATTACCTCAGTGGCACCCTCGCCTACCATGTAAGCGCCGTATATCTTCCCGTCCTTTCCTATCACCAGCTTAAAGAAGCCTTGAGGCTCGTTAACTGTCAACGCTCTTGGTATGTCCTCCATCTTCACCGTTATTTCCCTTGCCTCTATACCTTCGTTCTTTAGGTCGTCGACGGTCTTTCCAACGCTTCCTATCTCTAGGTCGGCGAAAATCGAGCTAGGCATATACTTTGGCATTTTAGACTGTTTTCCTCCTATATTGTCTCCAGCCACCAAGCCCTGCCTCCAAGCCTTAGTTGCGGAAAGGGCTCCCCCTGTTACGTCACCTACTGCATATACCTTGCTGTTAGACGTCTCCGCCCTATCGTTAACTACGATATAGCCTCTCTTGTCTACGTTCACCTTGAGCGAATTAAGGTCAATCCCGTCAGTCACTCCCTTCCTACCTATAGTTATGACAGCCAGGTCTCCTTCAATGTCCTCTGTCGAGGAAGGCGTCTCAACGTGGAACTTAACCTTTCCCTCAGAGTTAGTCACCTTCGACTTTGCTTGGAGGATTATCCTTATCCCTTTCTCCTCTAGTCTAGACTTCACAGCTTCAGCTACGTCCTTGTCCATGCCGGGGACGGGCAAAAGCCTAGGCATGAGCTCCAGTATTGTAACTTCCTTACCCATGGATCTGAACAGCGTTGCTAGCTCAACTCCTGCCACTCCTCCCCCTACTATTACCACTCTGGGCGGAATTGAAGGAAGGTTCATGGCGCTCCAAGGGTCTAGCACGTTCTTTCCATTCAGTGGAAAATCCGGTATCGAGATCGGGACGGAACCTGTAGAAATTACTATCTTGTCCGTTGTAATCACCTTTTCTCCAACCTTGACTTCTCCTTCCCTTTCAACCTCTCCCCTTCCTGGTATTACCGTAACCCCATATTTCTCTAATGTGCGTTGAAGGTTCCCCCTGAGCTTTTCGATTACTTCATTTTTATGCTGGTTCAGAGCCTCGTAATTCAGGGATAGCTCTCCTTTTCCACCCTTTTCTATCCACCTTGCCTTGTCTGCCTTGGAAAGAAGCTTGACAGCATCTATTAAGGTCTTGGAGGGTATGCAAGCTCTGTTTATGCATTCTCCTCCAAGTTGGTCTTTCTCGACTATTGCGACCTTCTTGCCAGACTCAGCGGCCCTTATCGCGGCGGCCAGTCCTCCAACTCCTCCGCCTATGACCGTTACGTCAAAGTTCATAACTAAGATTTCTCTCTAGATAGTATAAAGGCTTTCAGTTTCATAGCTACTTCAGCTAAGTCCGGGTCAACTACGATTGGAGGGCAGTTCAGTGAGAAGTATTCAAGCTCAGTGTAAACGCCGTACTTCCTGTGGATGTCCTCTAACGAATAGTTCAAGTTAAGGAAGTCCTTCACGAAGTTAATCCCTTCGCACTTATTGTAAATTATTGACAGTAAACCGAGGTCCATTATCCTCTTCCTCTCCTTGATATGAAGGATGACGTGAGTGCCCAGGCTTATTTCTGCCCCTTTGAGCTCGTCTGGGTTTAGGTTTTCGATGGTGATAGCGTCCTCTTCTTCAAGCCTGAACCTCTCTAAAATTTCCGCCAAAGACACTGTCTAGGGAAGACGGAAGCGATTTAAAAACTTTTTACTTGAGTTGTGTAAGGTAGGCTATGGACGATTGGAGTTCGCTTAGACAAAGAGCATGGGAGAGAGTCTTTAGGGACAAGGAGATAGGGTATCTCGACCCTGACATCTTCCCCCTACTTGAAGCGTTTCGAACTAGGGAAAACGCTTTCACACAAAGCAGTTGCAGTGGAAGGATCACCATCATAGATTCTATATTCCCATGGTCGAGGAAACATTCTAGCGTAATTTACAAGAACCATCTCGAAACATCGGTGGACGAGTTCAAGGAAATCCTTGCACAGAGACAAGCGTGGAGGCTTTGGCTTGTTGTACAAGGACCTATAGTTCACGTCTACGCTAAAGACGAGAGCGAGGCATGGGAGATATTGAGGATAGCCAGATCGGTGGGTTATAAACACTCAGCCATACTAACGAAGAACTATAAGGGCACTTTGGTTGAGCTCAGAACTGGAATAAAGATGGTTCACCTCCTGAGGGAAAATCAGGATCAAATAATACACGATGAAGAGCTCAAAAGGATAGTTGGGATCTCTTTGGAAGTATTGAAAGAAGGTAAAAAGAAGATGGAGGAGCTCAGGCTTGCCATCTTATCTAACGGAAATGATCCTGTGGAGCTGAGGGAGAACTCTGAAGGTAAGCCCGAGGTCCATGACGTCGGAGGAAAGCTGCCTTAATGAATTTATATAGTCCTCTCTCCTTCCGTCTGGCTGTACTATCACCTTGCTTGGGTCTATCTTGTGCTTTTCCACGAACTCCTTTACCTCCTTCAGGTCTTCCTTGTTAAGTATCACGAACTTGAAGTACGTTGCCCAGTCCATTTCTCCGTAATTCAGTCTATGACCACTGTTCTTTAGCTTAGGAGAGACGGAAAACACGTCTACCAGCTTCCTCAGCTCATCGCTTGGTCTGATCGTACCGTTAGTTTCTACGGCTATCCTCTGACCCTCTTCCTTGAGCTTGCTCGCTAGGGGGACTAGGTTCTGAAGTAGGGGCTCTCCACCGGTTATGGTGGTCATCTTTACGTCTTTACTTATGTGGGAAATGACCTCCTCTGTCTCCATCCTGACTCCTTTCTCCCAGGAGTAAGTTGTGTCGCACCAGAGGCATCTCAAGTTACATCTGGCTAATCTTATGAAGTTAGACGGGGTTCCTATGATCTCCCCCTCCCCTTGTATTGACGTGAAAATCTCAATTACCCAATAGTCCACGATGCAGTGATGTACCTAGTGTTTTTAAGATTTCTTTCTTAAGCTCCTCTAGACCTATCTCCTTATCAGCGCTTATCTCGAGGGCGTCCTCTACTCTAGCCTTAACTTCATTGTAATATGTTTCATCCTTTTCATCGATCTTGTTGATCACCGGTATCGTTGTCTTCTCGCTCAGCTCCTTCACTTCCTTGAAAAGGAAATACTGATCATCTATACCGTAATATGAGAGCGGAGAAACATCGAAAATGAATATAACTATTCCCTTTAGATTCTTTAAGGCGTTTACGCTCTTTAACTCTATTTGGTTCCTCTCAGCGTTTGGCCTGTCGAGTATCCCTGGCGTGTCTATGAACTGCACCAGATTATCCTCAATCCTCATATGTCCTACGTGGATATCCTTGGTTGTGAAAGGGTAGTTAGCTATCTCAGGCTTAGCCCTAGTTAGCTTAGATATCAGAGTAGACTTCCCTACGTTTGGAGCTCCTGCGACTATCACCGTTGGGAGGTTCGGGTCTACAGCCATCATCTTCTTTAACTGCACCGTTACCTTGATCAAGAAGGAGGTGCATTCCCTGTTCTTCCTGAGGATAGACGAAGTCCTGCCGAAGGTTCTCCTCATTATTGCATTGGCTTCCTTCTCGTCCTTGGTTTTTATCATGCTGATTCCTTCCCTTAACGACCTCATGGCAAGATCAGCCGTCCTGCTCGTGTTAAAGAGGCATATCTTAACCCGGTCTAGGTCTGCCAGTATTTCAACGCTTTCCTTATAAAATGGGTGGAGCTTCTCCACCCTAGGGAACTTAGACACGAATTCTTTGTATTTCTCGACTTGGTTCATGTAAGTTATTAGCCTGTTGATCTCCCTCTCCTTCACAGTTTTCCCTTGTATTTTCGGAAGTCTGTTCAGGACCAAGTTTATTACATCGTCCACTTCGGGAGGTATTGGAACCCTCTCGAAAGGTGTCCTCAACATACCGAAGTTCCAGGGGGTATGTCCCCGCCGTCAACTGTGAGCAACCTAGGTTTAATTCCCTTCTCCTCGTCTTCCTTGCAGCCCGCAGCAAGTATCATCCCTTGACTTTCTAAACCCCTAATTACCCTGGGTTTCAAGTTTGCTATGAGGACTACTTTCTTCCCTACCATTTCCTCTGCGCTGTAAAGTTCTGCAATGCCCGAGATTACTTGTCTAGTCTCCGTCCCGATGTCTATCATTAACTTCAGGAGCCTAGTTCCCTCGATTCTCTCTGCGGTCTTTACTATTCCCACAACAAGCTTGAGCTTGGCGAAGTCATCTATAGTTATCTGTTCAGACATACACATCCCTTCAACTCGAGATACATAAAGCGATATTTACTTGACCAAGTAAATGTAAACGTGGAGTTTAGTGAATCTTTTTAACTCAACCAAGTTAAAGGGAGTATGGGGGAAAAGTTAGGGGAAGGTAAAACAAAGGAAGTTTTTTACTTGGATGAAGACCGCGTTCTCCTCAAGTTCAAGGACTCCGTGACAGCAGGAGATGGCCTGAAAAAGGACGAAATAGATGGAAAGGGAGTTCTCAACGCCCAGACCTCTGCACTCTTCTTCAGGGTCCTTGAGAACGCTGGAGTCCCAACCCATTACGTTGGAATGAAGGACGAAAGGACTATGATTGCCAAAAAGCTTTCCATGATACCGGTAGAGGTAGTTGCTAGGAACATAGCGACGGGAAGCATAGTGAAGAGGTTGCCTATAAAGGAGGGCGAAGTCTTCGACCCGCCAATAGTGGAGTTCTTCTTGAAGGACGATTCTAGACATGATCCCCTTTTGAATTATTCTCATATGGAGTACTTTAGGCTGATGACCAGAGAGGAAGCCGGTGAGGCAGAAGACATGATAAAGAGGGCAATAAAGGTTCTTTCAGATTATATAAAGAAAAGAGGATTAATCCTTTATGACTTGAAGTTAGAATTCGGGAAATTGAATGGAAAGCTGATTGTCGGAGATGAAATATCGCTCGACAGCATGAGGGTGAGGAGCCCAAGCGGAGACATATATGACAAGGACCTCTACAGGAGAGGAGAATCCCTAGAGAAGGTGAAGTCAAGGTATTCGGAGTTCTTAGGGATGATGTCACATTGATCTGCAACGTAGAGCTCATAATTACGGTGAAGCCTGAAGTCAGGGATCCAGAGGGAGAGAGCATAAAGATGTACGCTGTGAACAAGGTAAACGATAGCGTAGCCGAGGTTAGGGCTGGAAAGTACCTCCTATTCAAGTTGGAATCAGACACGTGTGAGAATGCCTTGAGTAAAGTAAAGGAGATAGCAGAGAAGGCCAGGCTCTATAATCCTATCATTCAAGAAATCCAAGTGAGGTCGGCATGAGCAAGAAGGTTGCAGTGATCAAGTTCCCCGGCACCACTTGCGAAGGTGACGTAGAGAAGGCACTAAGGGAGGTTGGAGGTAGTCCCCAAGTTGTCAGGCACGATGACTTCGACCCGGACAAGTTCGACGCTGTTGTCCTCCCGGGCGGGTTCAGCTACGGAGACTACTTGGTTGCAGGAGCGATAGCGTCCAGCGGGGAGGCCATGAGGAAAGTGAAGGAAATGGCGGAAGATGGAAAAGTAGTGCTCGGCATATGCAATGGGTTTCAAATACTCGTGTGGAGCGGGCTTCTGAAGGGTGCCCTCCTCGAGAACCTAAACAGAAGATTTGTCAGCAAGTGGGTTTACGTGAAAGTCGTGAATGATTCTACCGTACTAACCAAGGGATTAAAGGGAAAGGTACTCAGGCTCCCCATAGCTCACGCTGAGGGAAGGTACTATCACAATGACGTAAGCGAGGTAAGTCCAGTTTTAGTTTACTCCTCCCAAGAAGGAAAGGTAAGCGAAGAGTACAATCCAAACGGGTCTATGCAGAACATAGCCTCAGTCTCAAACGAAGGGGGAAACGTGATCGGCATGATGCCCCACCCGGAGAGGTCTTCATTCAGGGAAATATCTCCCTTCGGGGAGCCAGACGGTTTGTATCTTCTCAGGGGTGTGGTGAAATGACCCTCTTTGACGAGGAAAAGAAGAGAGCGGTAGAAAGGCTTGGACGCGAACCATCGGAATCGGAGTGGAAAGTATTGGACGCTGTATGGTCAGAGCACTGCTCTTACAAGTCTTCAAAGTTCTTCCTTCATAGCTTACCTAGCACTGGAGAAAACGTTGTGATGGGCGTTGAGGACTGGCAAGATGCCGGGGCAGTGGACATAGGAGGAGGTTACGCTCTAGTACTGAAGGTCGAGAGTCATAACCACCCTTCAGCTATAGATCCATTCAACGGTGCAGCGACTGGAGTAGGAGGAATAATTAGGGACATAATAAGTAAGGGCGCTAAGCCGATAGCCCTCCTTGACATGATCAGGGTGGGAGAACTGAGCAAGGAAAGGAATAGGTGGTTACTCAAAAATATCATCAAGGGAATAGGGTTCTACGGCAATAGCGTTGGAGTCCCAGTAGTTGGAGGAGAGCTAAGCTTCGACGAAACCTATAACGATAACCCTCTTGTCGATGTAGCTTGTGTAGGAATAGTGAAGAAAGACAGGATAGTCCCAAGCATTGTGAAGCAACCCGGTCTGAAGCTTGTCCTCACGGGTCTGACAGGAATAGACGGGCTTGGAGGAGCGTCGTTTGCGTCCAGGAAACTGAGCGGAGAGGACGAGATAGGCGCCGTCCAAATAGCTGACCCTTTCGCGGGGAAAATTACCATAGACTCAACGCTTGAGATATCGGGCAAAGTTGAGGCAATAAAGGACCTAGGAGGGGGAGGACTAGCAGTGGCTGTGACTGAAATGGCCAACGGCCTTGGAGCTAAGGTATACCTTGATAAAGTTCCCCTCAGGGTGAGGGAAATGAGCCCTGAGGACATAATGATATCTGAGACCCAGGAGAGGATGCTCTTCGCNNAAGCCAGAGCTCGTAGACCAAGTATGTGAACCCTTCGTAAGGGACAAATATCCTTGCACCGTGATAGGCGAGACCACTGAGGACGGAGTAATAAGGTTCATTTACAAGGGGAAAGAAGTCGCGTCTCTGAAGAGCGAGCTCCTTTTATCTCCTTCTAGATTCGTGTGGGAATTCTCATCTAATTACAAGGTATCTAGCGCGGAATTCCCCTCTCTTACCTTAGATGCTATAAAGAGAGTCCTTTCCCACCCTGACTTGGTAAGCAAGGAGTGGGCCTTCTCGCAGTTCGACTATGAAGTTGGAACATCCACAGTAATTAAACCAGGGGAGGCAGACAGTGCGGTAGTCTCTCTTCCTAACGGAAAGTATCTCGCCATCAAGGCTGACGCCAACCCAGACCTCTGCCAGTACGACCCTTATGAGTGCGGTAAGATGATATTCGCAGAGTCTTACCGGAATCTAGCTACAGTGGGAGGAAAGGGAATAGTCGCAGTGGACCATCTGCAGTTCGGGGATCCCAGAAAGCCTGAGGTCTACGGGTCTTTCATAGAATCCATCAGGGGAATGTCTGAGGCATCAAGAGTCTTCAATGTCCCGATAGTTGGAGGAAAGGTATCTTTCTACAACGAGAACAAGGAAGGGAATCCAATAAAGCACACACCCATGATAGTGATGGCTGGGATCCTGGAGCATGAGCCAATAAGGCCCAAGGTGAAGGCCGGGCTTAGCATAGTACATTTGGGGGTAGCTAGAGGAGAAATGGGAGGCACTTTGGCGTCAAAGGTTTTGGGGATAGGTGGGTTACCTCAGAAGGGCAGACTACATGAGGATCTGCTCGCCTCAGAGGTCGTGATGAGCTCTGGGTACCCCTTTGCGAAGGACATTTCGAGGGGAGGGTTGATAGGGTCGCTTTTTTCCATCATAGTCAAAGGCTTCGGCGTGAAAATCAACCTTGATTCGATACGCTCTGACGTTAAAAGCGACTTCGTTAAGGTTTTCTCGGAGGGGAGCGGTAGGTTCATAGTACTTACCGATGATCCCATGGACGTAATCGAGAAAGGGAGAAACAAGGGAATCCTAGCTCAGGAGATAGGGTCAGTGACGGATGAGACTTTCACCATGGATCTGGGCGAGAAAGTGGACTTAAGGAAAGAAGTCAGTAATTACGAGAACTACTTGGAGGAGATGTTAAATGTTCCTTAAAGAACACTGTGGAGTGATAGGGGTTAGCTCCCCCTTCTCAGTCCCCCTCAAGCTGACTTACGACGGGCTTAAGTTGCTCCAGCATAGAGGGGAGGAGTCTGCAGGAATCTCCTATCTTGACTCCGGGAACTTGAAGCTCAACCGCGGTCTTGGTCTCGTAGAGGAGGCCATAGACCGTTCCGTGACCTACTTGAGCTCAGCCTCATCCATAGGTCATGTAAGGTACTCTACGTCGGGAGTCCCAGACTTGAGCGAAGCACAACCCCTAAGCGACGGCAGGATAGCCGTGGCGTTTAACGGAACCATCACGAACTTCTTCAAGTTCGGGAAGTATCCTAACGACACTACCTTCATCTTGGACTTCCTCTCTAAGGACTTGAAGGAGGGTAGCCAAATGATAGATGCGATCAAGCACTTCATGGATGTAGCTGACGGAGCTTATTCCCTCCTCGTGATGGACTCTGAAGGTGAGATATACGCCGTGAGGGACCCCCACGGCTACAGACCGCTTGTGGTGGGGACTCTCGACGGGTCGTTAATAATATCATCGGAAGACTCTGCAATCAAGCAACTAGGTGGTAAGAAGATAAAGGACGTAGATCCAGGGGAGATACTCGGCATAAAAGACGGGTCTATCTTTCATGACGAAGTTGTGAAGACTAGGCCAAAGACTATCTGTTCCTTTGAGTTCATATATTTCTCTCGTGCTGACACCACAATAGACGGCAATCCTGTTTACTTGAGCAGGGTGAGGTTGGGAGAGGTTTTAGCCAGGAGACATGGAGCTGTGGGAGACGTGGTCGTTCCGGTTCCTGACTCCTCACGTCCAATAGCCATAGGGTTTTCTCGGGAAAGCAAAATCCCCTTGGAGGAGGCATTGGTGAGGACTATATCCTCTAAAAGGTCTTTCATAATGCCTACCCAACAAGCTAGGCTGGACGCCCTAAAGGAGAAGTTCGGGATAGTCGAGAGCGCAATACGTGGAAAGTCAATAATCCTGATAGACGACTCTATAGTCAGAGGAAACACGATGAAGAGGCTCATATCAAGGCTTAGGGATGCTGGAGCAAGGGAGATCCACGTCAGGGTCGGCTCTCCTATGATAAAGTTTCCGTGCTACATGGGGATAGACTTTCCGAGCACCAAGGAACTTATAGCGAGGTCTAAGACCGAGGAGGAGATCTCAAAGGAGATAGGCGCAGACTCCTTGAAGTTCTTGACGGTGGATGAAATGATATCCGCTGTAGGGATCTCTACCTTATGTCATGCTTGCTTCACGGGGAAATACCCACTAGAAGATAAATATAATTTTTCTTCATTAGATAAAATTTTTGGCAAGGTGTAAAAAATGGCTGGGTTAATAGGTATACTTGCATTTGATAAGATTTGGAATATAAATAAATTTTTATATTATGGATTAATAGGAGTACAACACAGGGGATACAGTAAGTCAGGGGTTTCGCTTCTAAGCGAGGAAGGTTTAATCAGGACGACAAGGGCTAGCGTTGCCCCAGAGGACCTAGAGTTCGGAGAGCTGGAAGGGTGGGCTGGGATAGGCTACGCTGGGACGCTGAACTACCCAGTTCAGGGCAAAGGTATTTCCATGGCAGTAGACGGCGTCCTCAAAGACCAAGAGAAGTTCATTGAGGAGTTGGAGAAGGATCCCATAGAGGCTGTGAAGAGAGCTAAACCGACCTTCACTTTCGTTGCAATTACTAGAGACGGCAAGATAATCGCATATAGGGATTACCTAGGCCTAAAGCCACTTTCAATAGGTGGCTTTGGATTCGACATGGCAATAGTGTCTTCTGAGATGACAAGCATGAACGTAATAGGAGGCGAGCTGAGGAGGGAGGTAGAGCCTGGTGAAATGGTAATCATAGACAGATTGAACGTTGAAAGCGTGAAGCTCTTTCCGCCTGAGAAGAACTATTGTTCAATAGAGTACATCTATCAAGCAAGGATAGACAGCTTCGTAGACGAGAGGGAAATATATTCCTTGAGGTTGCGCATAGGAGAGAGGTTAGCCGAAGAATATCCTATAGAAGCGGATTCCGTGGTAGGAGTTCCAGACACTGCAGTCCCGTTCGCTTTAGGCTACTCAAAGAAGACGGGGATTCCGATGGATTTGGGCTTCACTAGGACTGGGAGCCCGATCAGGACTATGTTAGCCTCAGATGACTTCACCAAGGTCGTTGGGATCCAGCTGAAGCTCAACCCGATAAAGCCAGCGTTCTTCAACAAGAGGGTAGTATTAATAGACGATTCCATGGTTACAGGGACGACGCTGAAGAACACAGTGTTCAGCTTGAGGAGGCTGGGGGCAAAGGAGGTACACATACTCATAGGTAGTCCAAAGCTCACGTCTAAATGTCCTTACGGTGTGGCTGTGCCGGAGGAAAAGGAGCTCATAGCAGCTAACCTGCCCGATGACGAGATAGCAAAGGTAATAGGTGCAGACTCCATACATTGGCTGTCGTTAGAAGGTTTATACTCTGCCATAGGCCACCGCAGTCTTTGTATGGGGTGTATGACGGGTAAGTATCCTACGAGGTGAAAAGGATGAAAGTGTTGATAGTAGGAGATGGAGCTAGGGAGAACGCCTTAGCTAAGTCTCTATCGTTAGAATCGTCAAATGAAATCTTCGCGTTATCCTCATATATCAACCCTGGGATAAAGGAGATAGTAGACTCAACAAAAGGAAAGTACTTCTTGGGCGAAATTACTCCAGAGCAAGTCAGGGAAGTAATATCCAGAGTCAACCCAGACATGGGAGTTATAGGCCCAGAGGACCCACTGTTCAGGGGGGTTTCGGACGAATTCAGGAAGGAAGGGATCCCAGCTTTCGGGGCTAGCAAGAAGAACGCTAGAATAGAGGAGTCCAAGGTGTGGGCTAGGTGGCTAATGTGGAAATATGAGATTCCAGGCAGGTTGAGGTATAAGGCTTTCTCCACCATGGAGGAGGCAGCGAAGTTCATAAGCGAGTACGGAGGTTCCTTAGCTGTCAAACCTGCAGGGCAAGCCGGAGGAAAGGGCGTCAAGGTAATTGCAGACATACAAGCTTACTTGTCGAAGGACAAAAGGCAGGCAATGGCGAAGAGCGTCAACGAGATAGGTTCGTACTATAACAAGGAAGGAGAGCCTAAGATCATAGTGGAGGAGAAGGTAGACGGACCAGAGTATACTCTCCATGTGCTCTCGGACGGCAACACCATCATGCCCCTTCCTTTGGCACAGGACTACAAGAACGCCTATCAGGACGGGATAGGTCCGGAAACTGGAGGCATGGGATCAGTCTCTGGTCCGGGTTTCCTGCTCCCTTTCATCAACCAGGACGAATATGACGAGACTTTTGAGATAGTGAAGAGAACCGTCTCAGCGGTCGAGAAGGAGACGGGAGAGAGCTACACTGGAGTCATAGCAGGACAGATGATGCTGACTGGCCTTTGGGGTCCTACGGTCATAGAGTACTATTCCCGTTTCGGAGATCCCGAAGCATCAGCGATAATACCCAGGATACAAGACTTCGGCGATCTAGTCGTGAGGACTGCGACGGGGCATCTAAGCGGTGCAAAGCTGAAGGTCGACGAGAGGCCCTCCCTCGTGTGGGCAGTGTCACCCTTGGGTTATCCCTTAGATAGGAAGCTGGCCTCAGGTCACAGGATTTCCATCGACTTACCTAAGGTCAGGGAGATAGGATGTGACGTGTTTTTCGGCTCTGTAGCACTGGAGGGTAGTTTTCTCGTCACTAAGGGATCCAGAGCATTGGAGTTGGTATGCCTAGGCGACTTCGAGGAATCCAAGAGAAGGCTTTTGAAGTCCATGTCATTCATCGACTCAGACGTCAAGCTAATCTATCGTACTGACATAGGATCTACCATTCAAGAGCAAGCAGAGAAAGCGGAAATTGTAAGGTACACTTATACCTCCAGGAAGAGTAGGGGTACATTAGGGGTATCTGCTGACTGGTCTCCTAATGGTGGTCTTTGGTGAGCGAATACAAGAAGTCTGGAGTAGACCTAGATTCAGTGAATCACATTCACAGAACCATAGCTGAGATGCTGAGCAAGACTTATAAGAATACTGTTGTCGGCGCAGGGCACTACGCCGGGGTCATAGATGTGGACGGAACGAAGATAGCACTCCATGTAGACGGAGTTGGCACTAAAACGCTGTTAGCCCTCAAGACCGGGATTATCGAACCTACGGGGATAGATTGCGTAGCGATGAACGTGAATGACATAGCATGTATAGGAGCCAGACCAATAGCATTGCTGGATTACTTAGCCTTGGAGAAGGAAGATAAGGACATCGTAACTGAGATCTTGAAGGGGATACTGAAAGGGAGTGAGGCAGCACACGTCGAAGTGGTGGGAGGAGAGACCGCGATAATGCCTTCAGTTGTGAATGGATTTGACGTCTCCTGTTCTGTTATGGGGAAAGTAGAGAGGCTCATGACTGGCACGGAAATATCCCCTGGCGACTTAGTGATGGGCTTGCCAAGCAATGGAATTCACTCGAACGGGTTCTCCTTGGTTAGGAGACTAATAGACCAGGGGAAAATAAGCTTGAAGGACTATGCTGAAGAGATAATGAAGCCAACCGCAATTTACTCTGACGCGATACTCGAAGTCCTCCCAAAGATCCACGGTGCGGCGCACATAACTGGTGGGGCTTTCACCAAGTTGCATAGGGTGACCAAATACGGCATCGAGATCAAAATGCCAGACCCTCCAGAAATTTTTAAAGTTATAGAAAACTCTGGAGTTCCCCACGACGAAATGTATAAAGTTTTCAATATGGGAGTGGGCATGGTTATATTTGTTTCACAAGAACATGGAGAAGATGTTAAAAGGGAGCTTGCAAAGAAGAATTTTAATGCAATAGAGCTCGGAAAGGTCACAAGTTCCCATTCCGAGGTTAGGATTACTACCTACAGAAGCAGTGTTCTCCATTTATAGAATAATCATACTTCTTTTTAAACTCTAACTCGTATAGTCCACTCTAGTGACTAAGTATGAAACAGACTGATGTAAAGTCTTTAATAAATTATATAGCCCTAAAAATATTGGGAGGAAGCGACTACGTGCTTGATGCACTTGAGGAATACCTCGTCAAAGGCGAAGGTCCAGCTTCAGTTGCATATAAGTATAACATCTCAAAACATCAGCTCCGTGGCTATGCCCAGAGGATTATAGAGAAGAGCGGAAGCGAAGGGAAAGCTAAGAAGATTGTCCCGATTCTTAAGGACATTTCAATTAACGTCAAGCCGGTAGTTAGAAGAAGCGAAGACGGGATGTATAAATGCTCTCTTTGTAACATGACCATGTCAAGGGAAGATACGGAAGAACACGTGAGGAAGTACCATAAGGAAGCTCTAACAGTAGCAATAAAGGAGATGCAGACACGTCTAGAGCAAGTCAAGCAGGAGTTGCAGAAGGCCAAAGAAGAGAAGACCGTAATATTTACTTCAGCAAGTTAATTTTAGGTTCCGTTTTCGACGTAGCCTTTCTCCTCAAGTTAAAATCTTTTCGTTTGATATACTTTTTATTTGGGTATTACATTTTTATAGTGAGAATTATGAGAAAGGTAGTCAGTGTTAGGTTAAAGGAAGACGTTGTGAATGAAATAGATGTTTACTGTAAGAAGCTTAACAAGAGTAGCAGAACTGAATTCATCAAAGAAGCATTAGACTTTTTTGTTCAAAAGAAAACTAAAGGAAACCTTTAACATTCTATTAATAAAGATACACGTAGTTTTTATTATCTATACCATTTTTAAGTTCATTAACACCGTTCTTTAGGGATGAAAATAGTCCTAGCATACTCGGGCGGATTGGATACTACAGTCGCCATATCTTGGCTAAAGGAAACCTTCAAGGCTGACGTTATAACAGTTACAGTAGATGTTGGTCAGCCTGACGACTTCAAGAAAATTGAGGAAAGGTCGTATCAGGCTGGATCTTTCAAACACTTCACAATAGACGCTAAGGACGAGTTCGCCGAAAACTACGTGAAATATTCAATTATGTTGAACGGTCTCTACGAGGGAGTTTACCCACTGGCAACTGCGTTAGCTAGGCCGTTAATTGCAGGCAAGGTGGTAGAGGTAGCTAAGAAGGAGGGTGCTGAGGGTGTGGCACATGGTTCTACATCTAAAGGCAACGACCAGGTGAGGTTCGACCTCTCCGTGAAGGCGTTATACCCAGAGGCAAAGATAATAGCACCGGCTAGGGTGTGGAACATGACGAGGGATGACGAAATTAAATACGCAAAGGAGAAAGGAATTCCAATAAAGAGCGAGAGTAGTAAATATAGCATCGACGAGAACCTGTGGGGGAGGAGCATAGAAGGGGACGTGATTTCTGACTCATTCACGGAGGTTCCAGAGGACGCGTTTGAATGGACTAAGAAGACCGCGGACAACCCCGTTATTTTGACTATAGGTTTCGACCATGGAGTCCCGGTCTCTGTAGACGGAGAGAAGCTGAGTTTAACTAAGGTAATTCAGGTGTTGAACTCTGTAGCAGGTAGCCGCGGGTTCGGGAGAATAGACCACATAGAGAACAGGGTTGTAGGATTCAAATCCAGGGAAGTGTACGAAGCCCCTGCTGCTTTGCTTCTGACGTCTGCACATCAAGACCTTGAAAAGACAGTTCTGACTCCTCATGAACTCAGGTTCAAGAGGATCATGGACTCAACATGGTCAGACTTAGTATACCAAGGACTCTGGTACGAACCTCTAAGAGAGGAGATCCAACGTATGGCAGAGGATATGAACAAATGGGTCTCTGGAGAAGTGAAAGTGAAAGTCGAAGGCTCTGGAGCTACGACCATTGGTAGGTCTTCTCCTTATTCTCCTTATTCCGAGAAAGTAGCGAGCTACAACAAAGGTTGGTATCCTTCTGATGAGATGGCAAGAGGGTTCATAGAGATATGGGGAATGCACTCCTTGCTAGCTAATAAATCGAGGTCTGGGTGAAATGCTCTACAGATCTTGGGGATCTTCAGCAGATGAAGCCTTAGACTACACGAACTCCTCACACGAAGACGTAGAAATCATTGAGCAGGTTAGGCTCACGATGAAGGCACATGTGATATCACTCTTCCTATCTGGAACTATAGACAAGCCCGTGGCGAGGGAAATAGTGAGGGCAATAAATTCTTTCAAAGAAATAAAACAAGGATACGAGGACGTTCATGAAGCCTTGGAAGATCACCTTATAAAGGAGGTAGGTGAAGAAGGGGGATGGGTTGGGCTTGCCAGGAGCAGGAACGACCACGTTGCTACAGCATTAAGGTTAAAGGCTAGAGACCTGCTAGAGGAGCTCCTAAATTCGCTTTTGGCATTGAGAGAGACAATTCTCAGCAAGGCAGAGGAGAACAAACAAGTCATTTTCCCGGTCTACACACACTTCCAGCTAGCGCAGCCGTCCACTCTATCCCATTACCTCCTCTACATTGAAGAGGAACTGTCGTCAAGGTGGAGGAACATCTTTTCGGAACTTTCGCAGCTAAATAGGTCCCCTCTTGGGGCTGGTGCAATAGTGGGGACCAACCTTAAGGTAGATAGGAAAAAGGAAGCGATGATGCTAGGCTTCGACGACGTGGTCTATAACACGATTTCAGCGACGGCTTCTAGGTCTGACATAATTTCCGTGGTTTTGGAAGTGGCTAACCTGATGGTATCGATCAGCAGGATAGCAGAGGACATGGTATTACTTTCCTCTAACATGATAGACGTGGTACAGCTTCCAGATTCTCACGTGAGCACAAGCTCACTCATGCCACATAAGAGGAACGCTGTGACCATGGAGACGCTTAGGGCAAAGGCAGGGCTGATCATAGGCGAGGTAGCATCTGTTCTTTCCATCTATAAAGGTACTCCTTCAGGCTATGATCTAGACTTGCAGGAAATGAACCCACACTACTGGAACGTCTTGGAGGAAGCCATCAGGGCGATGAAAATCCTAAAGTCTGCGATTTCAGGGATGGTCGTGAAAAAGGAAATCTCAGATCCTAAATCCCTGTCCACAGACGAGGCAGAGCTAAAGTCGATCCAAAACAAAGTCCCTTACAGGAAGGCTTACTTCGAGATAGCGTCGAGCATAAAACAAGGCGTATATCAGTCAAACTTAAAACCTCAGGACTCTATTAAGATGAAGGCAGTCATAGGTTCTCCTAATCCAGATTTAATAACAGAAGAAATAAGAATAAAGAGAAGCTTTCTTTCTCAGGATCAAGATAAGCTAACTTCCTTCTCCTTGAGGGTAAGGAACGGGATGAACTTGATGAAGGTGATAGAGGATGACCTATTGCAAGAGTGAACCGGGTTACATCTATCTGGAAGACGGCACCCTATTAGAAGGGTGTGGCTTCGGATCCAAGGGAGTGAGGGCAGGCGAAGTAGTTTTCAGCACAGCCATGAACGGATACCCTGAGAGCTTAACGGATCCTTCATATAGGGGTCAGATACTGGTTTTAACCCACCCGTTGGTGGGGAACTACGGCGTGCCCAAGAAGGAGGTCGTAGAGGGAATATACGAGAACTTTGAGTCGGACTCAATCCAAGTGGAAGGCTTGGTCGTGACAGAGGTAACGGAACCCCAAAAATGGAACTCTGAGAGGTCTCTGCATAAGTGGCTCCTAGATGAGGGAGTTCCAGGAGTATCAGATGTAGATACTAGGGCAATAGTGAGCAGGGTGAGGAGGGAAGGTTCTATGATGGGGGTGATATCCTCTGGAGTAAGCATGGAGAACCCCCGAAGTTACCTGAGCAAGAGGTACGATGAGATCGACTTCTCAGCGCTCACGTCTCCGAAGACTCCCATAGTGCACAAGGGAAAGGGAGATAAAGGGATAATCGTGATGGTAGACTGTGGCACGAAGCATGGGATAATTAAGGGTCTGTACGACCAAGGGTTCACGATCGTGAGGGTCCCTTGCTGGTTCTCCGTGAGGGAGATTATGGACTATGACCCCAAAGCCATAGTTTTTGGGAACGGTCCAGGTAACCCTAACATTTACCAGAAGCAGGCTAAAAACTTTCGGGAGATCCTAGAATACAAGTTGCCCATTTTGGGCGTCTGTTTAGGTCATCAGTTGCTCTCAATATCTATGGGAGGAAGGGTGACTAAAATGAAATTCGGTCATAGAGCAATAAACAAAGCAGTCGTTGACGTTACAACGGGGGAGGCATACATTACTACACACAACCACGGATACGCAATAGCGTCTAAGGAAGATGTTCCGCCAGGGATGAAGGTGTGGTTCTACAATCCAGACGACGGGACTATAGAGGGTCTCTACCACGAGAAGCTACCAATAATTACAACCCAATTCCACCCTGAAGCCAGACCCGGCCCTTGGGATGCTACTTGGGTATTCAGTAAGTTCGCAAAGATGGTGGTATCAAATGCGTGAATTTCCAAAAAAAATAATGGTAATAGGCTCAGGCCCTATAAAGATAGCCGAGGCCGCGGAGTTCGACTATTCAGCAAGTCAAGCGCTTAAGGCTTTCAGGGAAGAAGGCATCTCACAAGTATTGGTGAACCCTAACGTAGCTACAGTGCAGACAACTAAGCAGTTCGCTGACAGGATATACATGGTTCCCGTGACTTGGTGGTCAGTAGCTAAGGTAATAGAGAAGGAGAGGCCTGACGCCATAGCGATAGGATTCGGAGGACAGACAGCCCTCAACGTTGGAATAGACCTCTTCAAGAAAGGTATACTCAAGAAGTATGGGATCAATGTGCTAGGAACTCCTATAGAGGGAATTGAGAAGGCCCTCAGCAGGGAGAAGTTCAGGGAAACCATGATAGAAAGGAACCTCCCTGTTCCTCCAAGCATGAGTGCTACGAGCGTTGAGGAGGCCTTAAGGAAAGCTAAGATCCTGGGATACCCTGTCATGGTGAGGGTAAGCTTTAATCTAGGAGGAAGGGGGTCTACTGTAGCTTGGAATGAAAAGGAGCTAAAGGAGAACATAGTGAGGGCTTTCTCACAGAGCTACATAGGCGAGGTGCTGATAGAGAAGTACCTCCACTTCTGGAAGGAGCTAGAGTACGAAGTCATGAGGGATAGCAAGGGCAACTCAGCCGTGGTAGCCTGCATAGAAAATCTGGACCCCATGGGAGTGCACACGGGAGAGTCGACCGTGATCACCCCATGTCAAACCTTGGACAACAAGGAGTTTCAGAACATGAGGACTTTTTCCATAGAAGTAGCGAAATCCATAGATCTAGTTGGTGAGTGTAACGTTCAGTTCGCCCTGAATCGGTCTTCATATGATTTCTTCATAATAGAAACTAACCCTAGGATGTCAAGGTCAAGTGCTCTCGCCAGCAAAGCCACGGGATACCCTTTAGCATATGTCTCGGCTAAGCTCTCGTTGGGTTACTCTATTTACGAGGTACTTAACAAGGTATCGGGAAAGACCACTGCATTCTTCGAGCCCAGCTTAGACTATCTTGTCATGAAGATACCAAGGTGGGACATGGATAAGTTCGAGCACGTGGAGAACTCCCTGGCTACTGAGATGAAGAGCATAGGAGAGGTAATGAGCATAGGCAGAACATTCGAGGAGACCTTCCAGAAGGCGGTGAGGATGCTAGATATAGGAGAGCCAGGACTGGTGGGAGGCAAGATATATCTCTCCAACCTCAGCAAGGAGGAGGCCCTCTCTTACATGAAGGAGAGGAAGCCTTATTGGTTCCTATACGCCGTTAAGGCCTTCAAGGAAGGCGCAACCATAGACGAGGTGTACGACTCTTACGGAGTGGACAAGTTCTTCTTGATCAAGCTCAAGGCTTTGGTGGAAACCTTTGAGAAGTTCAAGGGCAAGGAGCTGACCCCGGACGAAGTGAGGTACTTGAAGTCCCTTGGGTTTTCCGACGAACAGATAGCCTCAATGTCAGGGATTAGGAAGAGGGAAGGGATCTTCCCATGGGTGAAGAGGATAGACACGCTGGCTGGAGAATGGGACGCAGTGACAAATTACCTTTATACTACTTACAAGGGAAGCGAGGATGACGTCAAAGAGAGTGGAGGTAGGAAGTTGCTGATAGTGGGGGCCGGAGGTTTCAGGATAGGAGTTTCAGTAGAGTTCGACTGGAGCGTGGTATCAGCGCTTAATGAGAGCAAGAAATATTTTGACGACGTAGCTGTCCTCAACTATAACCCGGAGACAGTGTCTACTGACTGGGACATTGCAGGCAATCTATACTTCGACGAAATTTCTGTGGAAAGAGTTAAGGATATAGTTAAAAAGGGAGGCTTTACGGAGGTCTGCCTGTTCTCAGGCGGGCAAATAGGCAATTCCATAGCCAAGAGGTTGGAGGAGGAAGGGATAAGGATCTACGGTTCCTCTGGATCGGCCGTAGACTCGGCAGAAGACAGGGAGAAGTTCTCCTCCATTTTAGATAAGCTGGGCATACCCCAACCCAAGTGGACGTCCGCAAGGAACCTCAGTGAGGTAAAGAAGTTCATCGAGGACGTAGGATTTCCTGTTTTAGTCAGGCCGAGCTACGTCCTCAGCGGTTCCTCTATGGCTATAGCATACAATGAGGCGGAGCTGAACTCCATACTCCAGAGGGCAAGCAAGATATCCGAGAAATACCCTGCAGTGATATCAAAGTACCTGACTGATGCCATTGAAGCAGAGATAGACGGAGCCACGGACGGCAGCAAGGTCATCGGAGCAGTTCTCGAGCACGTCGAGGAAGCAGGAGTACATAGCGGGGATGCTACTATATCTATACCAAATAGAAAGCTCACTTACGACACCTTGATGAGGATGAAAAAGTACGCAGTCTCAATAGTCAACGAGCTCGACGTTAAGGGGCCGTTTAACCTGCAAATGGTAGTCAAAGACAACGTCCCGTACGTGATAGAGACGAATATTAGGGCAAGCAGATCGATGCCGTTCACGAGCAAGGTTAAGGGCTTCAATATAATCGGCAAGGCTATAGAGGCGATAGAGAAGGGTCTAGATCAAGACGAAGAGTTTTATGAGCCTCCGTCCTCGAGTTGGGCAGTTAAATCCCCCCAGTTCTCTTGGGCTCAGCTCAAAGGCGCTTACCCATTCCTAGGTCCTGAGATGAGGAGCACGGGTGAGGTAGCGTCCTTCGGGGTAGACTTCTATGACGCGTTGCTTAAGAGCTGGCTCTCATCGTCGCCTAACTCTATACCAGAGCCCGGGACTAAACTGTTAGTTTACGGAGATAGGAACATAGATCAGTTAGAAGAGACAGCAAAGAATTTAAGCGAGTACGGGTTAGAAGTTTTGACCTTAGAAGGTCTAAACATAAAGAGGGGAGAGGTAGTTGCCCTTAAAACCGCGCATGATCTTCTCCTGAAGAAGGAGATAGGACTAGTTGTAACAGATGGCTTCTTGCAAAGTAAGGATTATTCGCTAAGAAGGCTCGCTGTGGATTTAAACGTCCCATTGGTTCTGAACGGTAGGTTAGCCTCAGAGCTATCTAAATCGTTCAAAAGGAAGCAAGATCTTACATTTTTTGAAATTAGCGAGTATGGTGGTGGTATATGAAATTAGCTTTAGTTGTAGATATAATAAGACAAGAAGAAAAAATGTTAATAAACGCATTGAATGCAAAGAAGGTAAACTACGACGTCATAAACGCGTCGATGGAACCCCTGCCTTTCAACAAGGCTTTAGGGAGGTACGATGTAGCCATAATAAGGACTATAAGCATGTATCGTGGACTTTACGCGAGTGCAGTTCTAGAATCTGCTGGAGTCCATACGATAAACTCCGTGGATGCAATAACGATCTGTGGCGACAAGATACTGACTTACTCGAAGTTATTCAAAGAGAACGTGCCAATTCCAGACTCTTTGGTGTCTATGTCGCCAGACTCTACCATGAAGGCTTATGAGGAGATGAGCTTTCCCGTCATCGACAAGCCACCAATAGGGAGCTGGGGTAGGATGGTATCTCTGATACGAGATATCATGGAGGGAAAGACTATCATAGAACACAGGGAGATGCTGGGGAACTCCGCGTTAAAGGTGCACATAATCCAGGAGTATATCCAATACAAAGGGAGGGACATAAGGTGCATAACCATAGGCGATGAGTTAGTAGGCTGTTATGCGAGAAATATTCCTCCAAACGACTGGAGGGCTAACGTTGCTTTGGGAGGAATTCCTTCCAAGCTTGAGGTAGACGAAGAGCTGAAGAAACTGGTGATAAAAGCTACCAAGACAGTGAAAGGAGAGTTTATATCTATAGACATTTTAGAGCATCCAAAGAAAGGTTACGTAATAAACGAGCTCAACGACTCCCCGGAGTTTAAGGGGTTTCTCCTCGCTACTGGCATAAACGTCGCAGAGAGGCTAGTGGACCACGTCATTAGTAGATACTCTTAACGAAGCCAAAAACATGTCGTGGTAGGTCTCCTCAAGTATTCTCCTCAAGGAGTCCACTTTTTGTCTGAGTCCAGGAACGACTGACTTAGGGTATTCTAGTTCCCACAAGGTCTGATATATTTCCTCCATCATGGAATAAGTTTCTTCTGCCTTCTCGTTTTCACCTCTCTTTAATAGCTCTAATACTCTTCTCCTCATTTCACCAACAGAATCCGCAATCCCAGTTATGTAGTATGTGTCCGGAATTCCGAGGTCGGACGCCAAATTTAGCTTCTCGCCGAAATACATGGATACCACGACTGATGCCTCAGCTAACTCCTGAAATGCAGTGCCCACATCTCCATAAAGGAGCTCCGGGAAGTTGCTCACTACTTGAAGAACTTCCTTGGACTTCTTGATCGCCTCTTCGTACTTCTTCAAGGCTTTGTCTTTCTCACCCCTATGCGATAAAGAGATAGTCTCGCCACAGTTCCTTATCAATTCTCTGGACATCTGGAGTAACTTTTCCCTGTTCTCGAACCTGTCCATCAACTTTCCGTTGACAGATGAAACGTATTCCTTGAGCTCTTTCGAGATCATGTTTTATCTAAAGGATACACAGCATAAAAGTGTGATTCAGCTGAAGTACATCCTATTTAAAAATGACCAAGTCTAGATAAAATAAGTAGCGCAATGAGTCCTTGAGAGACTGAGGTCATATTCTCTTCATGAAAGCGACTTCTTCTTTATGTGATTTCAAATGTAATGATCTCTATATTTCTCTTCTTTTATATTCTAAATTAAAAAGCCGAAACCTACTTATACTACTTAAATAGTTGTTATATCATGCGCGACATCAAGAAGGTTTCTGTAATCGGAGCGGGCGTAATAGGTGCAGGTTGGGCAACCCTAATTGCAACAAAGGGGTATTCGGTTTCGCTGTACTCCGAGAAGAAGGAGACGTTAGATAAGGCAATGGCTAAGGTAAAGGGATATCTGGAGGTCATGAGAAACGTCAAAATGGTTGACCAACAGCCTGAAACTTACATGTCTAAGATAAAGACGACTACAAGCCTAGACGAGGCTGTGGAAAGCACTGATTACGTTTTGGAAGCTATAATAGAAGACTACGATGCAAAGAAGAAGCTCTTCGGATATTTAGACGACAAGTTAGACAAGGACGTTATTCTAGCTAGTTGCACTTCAGGGCTCTTGATGACCGAGATGCAGAAGGCTATGAAAAAGCACCCAGAGAGGGGAGTGATAGACCACCCTTGGAATCCTCCACATCTTCTCCCTCTGGTTGAGATAGTACCGGGAGAGAAGACTTCACAGGATACCTTAGATGCTTCGAAAGACTTCATGGAGAAGCTAGACAGGATAGTCGTCGTCCTCAAGAAGGAAGTACCGGGATTCCTAGGAAACAGGCTAGCTTTCGCGCTTTTCAGGGAGGCAGTGTACCTCGTTGACGAAGGGATAGCGACAGTAGAGGACATAGACAAAGTAATGACTGCAGCGATAGGGCTTAGGTGGGCTTTCATGGGACCGTTCCTTACATACCACCTTGGCGGAGGAGAGGGAGGACTGGAGTACTTCTTCAACAGGGGATTTGGATACGGAGCTAATGAGTGGATGTATGACCTAGCAAAGTACGATAAATTTCCGTACACTGGAGTAATGAGGGCGGTGTCCCAAATGAAGGACTATGAATTCCTCAAGGGCAAGACGTTCCCAGAGATATCCAAATGGCGTGACGAGAAGCTGATAAACGTCTTTAAGCTAGTGTGGGGAGACAAGTTCAACATTAAATAATAATGTCATCATTACTTTTTATTTCTTCTATTTTTCTATTAAGAGAAATTCTCTCTTTACTTTGTGAAATATTCATGGCAGGCTGAGAGATTAGTAGATGGTATGTTAGAAAAAGATCTATTAATCTGTATATAAAAAAGGGGAGTCTTACAGATAAAATCTTCCCTTCTATTTCCTTCTTTTCTCACTCTTGCTCTCTGAATTCTAATATACCGAGGCTCTCTAAGAGACCTGAGTCTGTAACGTCAAACAGCACAGCGTCCTCCCTCCCTGTATTAGTGTGAGAGTGGACCGCGTTTGCAGGGACTACAAACACATCTCCTTGTTCCCAGTGGTATTTCCTGCCGTCTATCTCGCTGTAGCCCTTACCTTTGACGACTAAGTATATGGAAGCCATATTGTGGGAGTGTGGTTTGGTGCTCCTCCCTGGCTTTACTAGTTGAAACCCTGGCATCATCGTGGGTGTCAGCCCCCTATTTCTACCCGTAGATTTAGAGAGGAACATTATCTTCGCTACTCCTTCCTCTACGTCGTTGTTTTCAGCTATTGTCTGAAGTATGGGAAGAACTTTCGTGAAGCTTATTACTTTCGGTTTCACTTCTTCAGGTGGTGCAGTGTATTCCATGAATGTGACTACCTTCAGATCTTCGGACTCTTCTTCTACCTCCTTTACAAGGGAGCTCACACTCTCCCTTAGTTCCTCCTGCTTATCCTTTCTTTCAACTAGCTTTGACATGCTAATACTTAAATTGTATAAGTAATATAAAAAGGTGTATACTAATGAATGAAGAATGCTTCATATTGTTGGAAGGAAGGAAGTGCGTGGAGATCTGCGGAAGAGTCATATGTGATGACGAAACAGTTAAGGAATACGTAGACCTTTGTGAAAGGTGCAATAAGGGAGAAAATAAAGCGTGCTTTCTTTTGCACGAGAGGTACGGTTGCATGAGCATCTCAGGTTGGTGGATATAGAGAGAAACGAGTTAAGAAATGACGTAGATTACTGCAACCGCTATTATCCCAGCCAAGATCATAACTACGCTAGTTTTTATCTTTTGTTTAATTTCGTTTCCGTAGAGGAGTCCCATCAGGAATAGCAAGATAAGGGAAACGAGCATTGTATACATTATCTCGTGAGTATACGAGAAAACCTCGAAGGGGAGTAGCCCTAAAAATGGGGAAGTCCCGTGGGATATCCCAGACACCACAGCTGAAATTTTCCCACTGTAGTCATAAACTGTTCCCTTCAAGCTCCTCATCAACTGTCTTTCTAATTCCTCCAGTTCCTCCTTCTTTTGGCTCAGCTCCACTACGAAAGCGTTCCAAAGGGATGATATTGACGTGCCCACCAGCCCGCTTATAATAGCAGTCCTCATGTCAGCAGTCGAGATGTTGTAAAAAACTGAGCCCATGATTATGCTTATGGACAAGAGCAAGCCATCAAAAGAGCCCAAAACGAGGTAATTCCTCGCGTTCCCAATATCGTGTATTAAAGCATACTTTATGGCGTTAAGGATCTTTTGATTATACACAATTAAACTCTGAGATCATTATGCTTGAACTTATATATTAGTTTATGGGAAAAGGCTAGAGATGAACAAAAGGATATTGCTTGGTCTCCTTGTGCTAGTCCTCGTCGTTACTGCTGTTGGCGTCTTCGCAGCCTCTTCCTATAAGACTACCGTGTCTACGTCATCTATTCCTACTACTTCAAGCAACGGGGAATATGTACTCAAAGTGAAGGTCTTGATGAACTACGGTCCATTCGG
The DNA here is from genome assembly GCA_002495845.1 of Sulfolobus sp. UBA167. Taxonomy (GTDB): domain Archaea; phylum Thermoproteota; class Thermoprotei_A; order Sulfolobales; family Sulfolobaceae; genus Sulfuracidifex. The sequence goes on along the minus strand of DAHF01000029.1, from coordinate 9,900 downwards.
TGGTGTCTCTCCCTTAGGCGATGCTGACGTATGGCTCTACTATTATAACGGCTCAGCTTACGTGTATCACGAGATGAACTTCACAGCTTCCAATGGGGTTGCCACATTTGTCTTGCCTAAGGGTGATTATAAAATATTGGTTACAGATCTTCATTATACGTACACCTTCTCCCTCTCTGGGAGCGAGGAGATCACGCTAAGCTATGCTTACTTGTACAGATGAAGACTTAGGAGTACAACTGAAGCATGATGAAGTGGTCCTCGACGGATTTTTAATTTTCTTTCTCTTAATCCTGACTATGAGCGTTAAGATAGACGTAGTCAGATTGGAAATACCCGAAAATACAAATGTAATAGTAGGTCAGTCCCATTTCATAAAGACCGTGGAAGACTTATATGAGACCTTAGTATCTTCAAGTCCTTCTATCAAGTTCGGCATAGGTTTCTGTGAGGCAAGCGGAAAGAGACTAATAAGGAAGGACGGAAACGATGAGAAGCTTATTACGAGCGCTGTAGATGCCTGCAAGAGGATCGCTGCAGGTCACGTTTTCGTAATCTATATCTCAAATTCTTTCCCTATAAATGTGCTTAACAGGATAAAGAGCGTGGAAGAGGTAGTGAGAGTATTTGCTGCAACTGCAAATCCGTTGCAAGTGCTAGTTGCGGAGACAGATCAAGGTAGAGGAGTCATTGGAGTAGTTGACGGTATGACCCCCTTGGGAGTGGAGACTGAGGAAGATGTAAAAGAGAGATATAGCATACTCCGCAAGTTTGGTTACAAGAAATGATGATGTATGTAATGTATAATTAAATAGATGCTTTTTATCTCAAATCTCTAAAAGAAATGATAACATTATTTCTATCTTATCATTCGATTTACTTTAGATTATTGGTATCAATCATTTTTTGATGTGAAATTAATTCCTTGAATCCCTCTTCTTTCTTATACTTAGGTACGCTGGAAAGCATTGAAATCGCCTTCTTCATCAAAGCGTCAGATACATTGATGTCTCCCTTATAGAACTTTATCATTGATGCGCATATGAGGATAAGTGCCTGGTAGTAAGTTCTCAAGTAGGAGTCCTTCTCTTCTCTCCATAGATTTTCTATAGCCTCATGCGCCTCCCAGAATCTTCCGTCCCAGAAGCTTGAAAAGTCATCAAAAGAGCTTGACTTAAAAAGGGGTTTTCCTAGCGCTTCTATCACGTTGCTATAGTCTCCTAGAACGTCAACTTCCATGTACTTAGGTCCCTTCCTGACGTCTATTACGTTGCTCCTCAATCTCAGCTGTCCTTTTAATCCATCAGCAAAAAGAGAATTATCATAAAAAAGGATTGTCCTTACTTGTTTGTTTTGATCCATTCAGTAGTCAATCCTCACTGACATGTTAGCTTCCCTCTGTGGCGTTATTGTTACTTCCACTATTAACTCTCCGCACCTTCTCTTCAACACCATTTTGTCGTCACCTAGGTATGTAACTCTAAGGTGACCGCAATTGCTCATGTTACCTAACTTCTTTGAGTAGTAAGGATTTCTTATACTTCTGGATGCTTTCTTGAAGACGTGGTTGAACAGCTCGTTGGGGTCGTAAGACGAAATGTTGACTGGGACTTTAACGTCTATCTCAATGTAGTTCTCCGTCACCCTGGTCTCTATTCCCTTATACTTGAAAGACATGATTATGGGTATGACCAATGGAGCAAGGATAACTGCAGATATTATATAAAGGGAGTAATATATGTTACCTAGAATGAGGTAAGAAGCCACTCCAGTAGTGAATATGGTAAGCGGAATACAAGTTAGAAGGTATTGATATACAGAGAACACATCCCTTAACTTGGTGAAGAGATGCCCGGACGCTACACTGCTTCCCACAAAGGGTACTACCGACTCTGAGACAGAAGTTAGTAATAATTGCTTGTCCAGACCCATAAGCTATATTACCATTCCGAGCTTTAAAGCATTAATACTAAGTTTTCTCTTCATATGACCAGGGAAAAATGGACACAGTTTCCATGAAGAAAGAGGCTCCGCTAGGTTGGATATATCTGAACAGACCAGATAAACTAAACGTAATAAATGAGAAGATGATAGAAGAGTTAAGGCAATCTGTTGAACAGATGGAGAAAGATAATGAAGTTAAAGTGATAATTATCACCGGAAACGGAAAGGCTTTCTGTGCTGGTGCAGATATATCGCACTTCAAGACCTTAAACCCTGAGGGAGCGTGGCTTTTCGCAAAGAAAGGAAGGGAGCTCATGGACTACATAGAAAACGTCAGAAAGCCAGTGATCGCAATGATAAACGGCTACGCCTTAGGGGGAGGACTGGAGATAGCCATGGCATGCGACATCAGGATTGCTTCGGACGACTCCCAAGTAGGTCTTCCTGAGATAACTCTAGGCATTTACCCAGGGTTCGGTGGAACTCAGAGGCTACCAAGACTAGTAGGTAAGGGTAAGGCACTGGAACTCATGTTCACAGGGGACAGGATACCTTCAACAGAGGCCCAGAAGATAGGGTTGGTAGAGAGGGTAGTTCCGAAGGAAAAGCTTGAGGAGGAGACCAGAGGCCTAGCAATGAAGATAGCGTCCCAGTCCCAGACGTCTTTAGCTGAGATAAAGTTGCTAGTGAACAAAGGTATCGATTCTCCGATGGACACAGCCCTAAACATGGAGAGCCTTGGGTGGAGCCTAGTTTTCACCACGGACGAGGCTAAGGTAAGGATAGACAAGTTCCTAAACAAGAATAAGGGCTAGATATATATCTCCTCAAACCTATCATGAAACGCGTTTTTTGAAAGTTTGCCCTCTATTGGAATCTTTTCTCCGCAGTTTTTGCACTTCATGTCCTCTGTTAGGTTCCACTCTAAGATTCTGAAACCATACCTTCTGATCACTACTTCTCCGCATGAGGGACAGTATGTGTTCTCGAAGGGATGACCGGGGACATTGCCTATGTAGATGAAGCGGAAGCCCAAATCTTTAGCTAAATGGTAATGCGATTCTAGGGTCTTTACATCAGTTGGAGGGATATTGAGCAACTTGTAATCCGGATGAAACCTGAGGAAGTGTATGGGCACGTCTGGTCCTAGAAGGTCCATTACCTTAGTTAAAAGGTTCTTTCCGCTCTCTAAGGAGTCCCCTATCTGGGGTATTATCAAGTCCGTTAGTTCCACGTGTATTCCCCTTCTCTTCAGTTCCGCTATAGTCTCAATTATGGGCTCCGGACCAGATGATCCTGTATACCTTTTCATGAATTTAGGCTCTCCATTTCCCTTAAAGTCTATTGTGACAGCGTCCAGGAATTCTTTGGAATAGTCAACAGCCTCGTCAGTCCAATACCCGTTCGAGACCATGGTGTTGAACATTCCTTCTTTTCTAGCTATCATCCCTATGTCGTGGGCATATTCTATGAAAATTGTAGGCTCGTTGTAGGTGTAAGTCATGCCTTCAACTTGATATGCCTTAGCCAGGAGTATAACGTCCTCTGGACTCACCTCAGAGCCCTCATCTCTTCTCCTCTGGCTTATGTCGAAGTTTTGGCAATATGCACACATCCAATTGCACCCGAAAGTCGAAATGGAGAATACCTTCGAACCGGGGTTGAAATGGACGAGTGGTTTCTTCTCTATTGGGTCAATGTGTGCTGCGGCGATCTTTCCGTACACATCTAGGTTAAGCTCACCATTTCTTACAGTCCTAACTCCACAGAAGCCCGTCTGGCCTTCACGTAAGGCACACCTTCTAGCGCATGCAGTACAGATCACTCTATCTTCGGACTTTCTAAACAGAAACGCCTTCTTGCTCATGCTTTAATTAGACTTTGTTTTCCTCTGTATTAAGATATTCTCCTGCATTTTAAGGTGCAGTAGGAGGACATGCAATCTAAATTCACCTT
>DAHF01000029.1:0-5964 GCA_002495845.1 Sulfolobus sp. UBA167 | reverse complement strand
GAAAGAATGTGTTACTCATTGATCTTCTTCATACTATTTTTGATATAATTAATGCAATTAAAATTATTGCTAGGTAAGGTGCAGATATCTTAAATGAAGTCCATGCTTCCTCTGCGGTTGGATTCTTTATGAGCTTTATGCTGTAAACCATCAGGAGCGCTGAGAAGACCAGAGCGACACCTAGGTAGATGAAATTAGAGTAAAAGTAAAGGAGTAAGGCAACTGGTATCATAAGTGCATTGGATATCGCTATCGCAATTGCGGCTTTCTTCTCGTCAGTCACGACAGGCAACATTGGAACTCCTGCCCTAGCATAATCGTCTTTGAACCTCAGCGCTAGAGACCAGAAATGTCCCGGAGTCCACATGAAAATCAAGAAGCCTAATATGAAGGACGCCATGTCGAATCTGCCGGAGAGTGCAGCATACCCTGCCCATGCCGCTGCGCTCCCCGCGAACCCGCCTATTACTATGTTAGCCGGATGTCTTGGTTTGAGCCATATCGTGTAAACGAAAACGTATATGAATGCACCGAGGAAGACGAAGAACGCTGTAAGGGGGTTAGCTATTAAACCTACTAACGTACCCAAAGCTACTAGGGATGCACCTACTGTCATGGCTTCGTTCCTAGTGACGTAACCTAATACGGTAGGTCTCTTGGAAGTTCTTTTCATCTTGCTGTCTTTCTCTATTTCCCACCCTCCGTTCACTATCATAGCTCCTCCTGATGCTAAGGTACCTCCTATTAAGACTGCAACTAGGGCTATCCAGTTGATCGTAGTCCTAAATGCTAAAAAATAGCCTCCTAGCGCAGCTAGGTCGAGGAGCCATATGATCCTAGGTTTGCTGAGATTGACGTAGAACAAGAGTCTGTTCCCAAGCGATACTGCCATAGGTTAATTGATGACCCTAAGAATAAAAATTAGCCTATATATCGCAATTAACTTTTAGAACATAATGCCATACGTATGTAAAAATGTAAAGAAGACTAATATTATTTCGTTCCATTTATAATAAAAAGGTCCGATATCGCTGCGTAAGCTGCAGTTTCTGGTCCGGCTCCAGGTCCCCTAATTGATACTCTTTGGATTTCATTGGTGATCTCCAAGGAGTTTTCCACACCGTCTATAGAAAATAGCGGATCGTTAACATCTATTTCCATAGGTCTAACTGCTATTTCTTTCTCGTCAGCGTAAGCTATGAGCTTCACTTTAGACCCTCTCTTCTTAGCGCCTTCAACATCGTCGAGCTTCAGGTTCTCTATCCCCTTTATCGGGAATTCGCCTATTTTCACTCTCCTGCAGAGCATTAAGTTAGCAAGTATCGTGAGCTTTGCTCCGGCATCAAACCCGTTCAGGTCTATAGTAGGGTCTTCTTCGGCGTATCCTAGCCTTTTTGCTTCGTTTAAAGCCTCAGAGAAGTCCCTTCCTTTATACATCTCGGTCAGGATAAAGTTGGTGGTACCGTTAAGTATTCCCCTTATTTTCTTAACCTTAGCCAGTGGTAAGACCTTGTAGAGGTTTACGGAGGGAGTTCCACTCATTACCGTTCCTTGAAACCCTATCCTCCTTCCTTCCTTCTTTGCTTTCTCCATGATCTCGGAGTACCTTATTGCCAAAGGGGCCTTGTTGGTAGTTATAACGTCTGCTCCCATCTCGAACGCGTGCAAGTAAGCCGAGAGGGAAGGCTCCCCGTCCCTGTAGTTAGCCGAAGCCATGTCGATTAAAACGTCGGGTTTGAGCTTGTCTATAGCTTCTACGATGCTCGCATCAGCATCCTTCCTGAACTCCGGTGAGTTACCAATCATCAATCCTCTCCTAGTTATTACGCCAGCTACCTCAGCTTTCAGGTCATCCTCCCACTTGTACAGGAGATTCCTGAATGCCTTTCCCACGTTGCCGTAGCCTATGAGCAACAACTTCCTCATTGTAACACCACGGTATCCATGGCTCTTTTTCCAAATAGAAACTTTTCTATATAGGAGATGACCTCGTCGACGGCATTCTTAACTTTCTGTGGAGGAACTCCCTTCACGCCTGCTCCTACTATTAATGCCTCTGAAGTGTCATCCCTCACGCTCGTAATCCTAGAATCCCTGTGGGGGAACACGTGGACTACTTTCCCAGCACTGTCCTTCATCACTGGGACTCCGTCTTGCAAAGGTTTGCCTTCCTCTCCCTTTCCTATGCCGAAGAATACGTCACCCTTAGAGATTGTAAGGGTAAGCGGAAACTCTATGAAACGCATGTCGTATATCCCGATGGGAATGAGGGTTCTCATGCTCACCACGTTTCCTATGTCTACTAGGTCGTTAATCCTGGGGAAAGGGAGTCCCCTCAAGGCCCTCCTCCTTAAAGCCTCACCGCTGGGTCTAGTCTTGGTCGGATCTATGCCTATTTTCCAGTAAAAATCCCTGTAGCACCTAACAACTGGGTCTTCCTTGAGCGAGTCTGGATCTCCTGATATACCTTGTAGCTCGAGATTGACGTCTACACTACCCTTGGAGTTCCTTATACCGTTTGCTGAGGAGTAAGCTACGAAACCCCCTATCTGCCTGAAACCCTCGTCCATCCTAATTTCAGGTATCTTGCTCAATGTAAGAGAAAGTGGGTTTCACCTTTTTTATACCTTTGATCTTGTTGAGCTCCTTCACGAGGTTTATTATCTCCGACCTTTTTCCCCTAACGAAGATAGCCTCCATACACTCCTTCTGTGAGACGTGGACGTGGGAGTTCGACATTATCACCTCTTCGTGCTCATGCTGGACCCTCGTGAAGTCAGTCTCCGCTACCTCAAAGTCATAAACCACGCTTATTACACCGTATACGAACTCATCTGATTCCTTGTTCTCATCAAGGAAGTTCTTTAAGGCAAGCTGTATTATCTTGGACCTATCTCCAGATCTCTTATCTACCATGAACTGTTCTAACTCCTTTAGAAGCTCCCGCGGGATTGAAACGCTAATCTTTTCAGACATCTAGATCTCCTTCTTAACCTCTATTTTTCCTTTTAGAAAAATAACTATGAGTGAGCCTACCCAGAAGAAATTCATGGAAGTCAGAAGGACTTCCTTGGAACATGGGCGTTTCATCACTTAGCTTTGAGTTTGACCTTGGTATATCCTCGACTTCATGTACATTGACGTTGATTTCATGGTTAGCATCAAATGTCATAAAAAAGATCTTTTAAAGCATATTTTAAACTTTTCTGACGAAGTTTATATTTATTTTGCAAGAAAAAAAAGAGATGATTAAATAAGTCAATGAATAGGCAAAGCGTGTTAAATCTAGCGAGACGTTACACGGCAGATTGTTTACTAGCTTTTAAAACTCCGTGTTCATCTCGTGAAATATGTGGGAGTTTTTGAAAAGGGCCCAGGAAATGGGAGCTTCCTTCGCCGATGTAAGGTTCAAGAGGAACAGAAACCTGATTCTCGTCTCCACAGAGGAAAGGGATCAAGTCAGGTCTAATGGGATTGATCAAGGTTACAGTCTGAGGGTTCTTTATAATAAAAACTGGGGGTATCTATCATCTCCCTCGCTCTCCATGGAGGACGTGACGAGAGCAATATCTAGCAGCTTCGGCGACGAGAGGACTAACATAGTGTACCTCCCAAGCAAGAAAGACACGATAGAATTGAAACCTAAGAATTACGTTGAGAGATCGGTGGAAGAGCAGATGAAAATATTAAAGTCTTTAAGGGAGCAAGTTACTTCGTCAATGAGGGTAAGTAACGTTTCAGTGTCTTATAATGAGTCGTGGGTCGAGAACTGGTACATGAGCTCGGAGGAAAGGGATATCCATGTTAAATACTTCATGTCAGGGGTGTCTATCTCGGCTGGGGCTCAGGAGGGAGACAGGAGGGCTTCAGCTTACGTTTCTAGGTTCTCCGTGACTTCCTCGGTGCTGGAGGAAGACCTGAACTCATTGGTCTCAACCCTGAAGAGGAGGCTGGAGAACCAACTCAAGGGGATAGTTCCAGACGGGGGAGAACACAAGGTACTCCTAGCTCCTGACGTGGTCGGAGTCTTCTCACATGAGGCAGTAGGACATCTGGCGGAGGCTGACCTAGCTACTTCAGGGGTTCTCTTCAAGAATAAGGGAAAGAAGATAGCACCTGACTATGTTAACGTTGTAGATTCCCCTGCGATGAGCCAAGAGGGAGGGATAGGCTATGTCCCTTACGATGACGAAGGTGTGGAAGGGAGAAAGGTTGAAATAATAAAGAATGGAACAGTGAGGGAAATGCTAACGGATCGCTATTACTCAGCTTATCTAGGTCAGGCGCCTACGGGAAACGCAAGGGCAGAGGACTACAGGAGCCCCGTACTCATCAGGATGAGGAACACCTTCATAGAGCCTAGTGAGATATCAAAGGATGAAATCCTGCAGGACATGAAGGAAGGATACCTTTTGGTGTCTACCTTGGGAGGAGAAACGTCACCAGAGGGAACTTTCCAGTTCGGCATCCAAGAGGGCTACAGGGTAGAGAAGGGGGAGCTAAAAGAGCCTTTGAGGAACACTGGGATATCAGGATATACGATGGAAACCCTTTCGAGGATTAGGGGAGTCTCTAAGGACTTCGAGATGTGGCCCGGCTTTTGCGGTAAAGGCGGACAGTCAGTTCCAGTTGGCACCGGAGGACCTTACGTGCTCGTAGAAAAGATGAAGGTGGGAGGAAATGCCTGACGAATACTCAATTCTGAGCAGGGCCAAATCACTCGGCGTTTCAGCTGAGATACTTTCCTTAGAATCTAAGGGCTACTCAATTTACGTGGAGAAAGGTCAAAAGTCAGGGTCACAAGTGATCGACAGAGGATATGCAATCAGAGTGGTGAAAGACGGCAAGGTAGGGATGGCTTACTCTACAGTTCTAGACGAGAAAGTGCTGGACTACGCTTTAGACACTATGAAGGTCTCTAACCCCGATAAGGACTACTCTCTACCCGCAGGTAAGAAGGTGGATTACTTGTCTGCAGTCTATTACCCGGAGGTAGAGGAACCTTTCGACAAGGTGAAGGAATACGCTCTCTATTTCGAGGAAAATGAGGACAACTTGAAGGTCAACTACGTCCACGTGCGCTCAGAGTCGTTCGGAGTGAAAGTGGTGAGCACTGAGGGAGTGGACGTTCAAGAGAGGAGGAGCTTCGTGTCCTTGGGGGTCGCCGCAAATACCTCCTCTGGAAATGAAGTGAGCCCTGAAATTTTTGAGTCCAGGGAATCAAGGCGGTTCGATATAGACATTGAAGAAGTCAAGGATACCCTCAGGGAGAAGACCGAGATAACGTCGAATAGGGCTAAGGTAGATGTGAAGGGTTTAGACGTCACCTTCACGACTTCTGCACAAGAGGAGCTCATATTTCCCTTAATCAACTTCTCGTTCTCTGCTGAGAACTTATACAGGAAGAGGACGATCTTCTCCCAAAGAGAAGACGTAAATCCTAAGCTAAGGATAGTGGATTCCCCAAGGAGAGAGGACGGTGTATTTTCGAGGTCCTTCGACGCTGAAGGCATGCCGACCCAGGAAAACGTCCTAGTTGAGTCCTCAGTTAAGACGTTCCTCACAAATTACTACTGGGCTAGGAAAGCTTCATTACCCCATACATCATCAGCTTCGAGGAACTTCACTTCCCTGCCGTCGATTTCCGTGACGAACTTGGTAATAGACTTCAAGGAAAAGAGCAAGGACGTAAGGGAAGGCACAGTGGTGGTAGACAAAGTCCAAGGAGTCCACACGAGCAACCCCGAGACCGGAGAGTTCAGCGTAGTGGGTTCCGTGGCATGGCTTGACGACGGTAAAAAGAGTGTTGGGCTGAGGGAGATAGTCGTAACCGGAAACATAAAGAATCTTTTGAAGAACGTAATTCTACAGTCAAATCCAAGAAGATGTGGTTCCCTGATCTCGGGAGACTTAAGGGTTTCAGGTATCTCACTGATAATGTAGCGTTAATGGTAAGCCATTTAT
>DAHF01000036.1 GCA_002495845.1 Sulfolobus sp. UBA167 | reverse complement strand
AGTAAGTTTCCTGGAAGAAGCAGGAAAATATCGCTAGGCGATGCCACGCTAGGGCGGAGTAGTTCCCATTCGTTCCAGGCTACAATTGATACAGCGTCTTTAGGGAACTCTGTTATCCCGTGTTTTTCATGACCCTTTTGGAACTACTTCATCTTTCCTTTTGGGAGATCTAGCGATATCAGCTTTGACATGATCACTCAAGGCACAGTAGATGAAGGGATTACCCAAGGCGGTAGCTTCTCCTCGCTCTTTGGATGTCAGCCGGTCTTCGGGGAGAGATATGTTTCTAACAAAAGATAAATGAGTCTGAACGCCCCTGAGACGCCTTTCAGCCTTAACTTTCTGAGATACTCTCCTCTTGATTCCTTAGCCTTGTAAAGAACATTTTCAATTACTCTAGAGAAGGGAAACTTAAGGAGGGCCTTCTCCTTCCTCCAAACGTTGTATAGCACTTCGAAATACCTCTCTGAGGAGGGAATTGGTATTACAATAGCTTTGTATTGGGACGCCTCTTCAGCAGCCTCCTCCTTCACGAACATGGTAGGATAAATGAAGTTGTCATTCAGTGTCTTAACTACTTCTGGGGCCTTGTCTATCACGCATCCTTCAGATGACAGGACTGGCGAGAGCCAGCTTCTCTGGTTTAAGCCTAGCTCCTCCCTTATTATCGAGACGTACTCCTCCGAAAAGCGGGTAGGAGAGATCTGAGAGAACTTAACCTTGCCCGCTGTCTTGGCTAGCCTGAGCAGATCCCTCAGGTCTTCTCCCCATATCAAGATGTCCTCAGTTATTAAGTTGACGTAGTCGTGAAATTTGGATTGCACTGCTATCTCCTCTCTTATAATCTGGAGGGGTACTTTGATCCCCTTTCTAGTGACCTCGACCTCGGCGTTGGAGGAAGGTGCGACTATAGGTATGAAAGAAGTTCCCTTAGTCTCGACGACCTTAGGTCCACGGATTAAATCGTCAAAAGACAAGGTTTCAACGCCCCCGAGAACTACAGTGTCCACCCAAGGAACCTCCTTAATCAACACCTCCCACGACCCAGGACCTCCGGCTATGACCCTCAGTCTATCCTTCCTCTCCTTCTCTCTTGAGACCCACGCCGAGAATTCAGAGAACGACTCAACCTGAGCAGGTGGCTCACCGAAGATCTCCTGCACTGCCATTGACACTTGAGTCATTCCGAACGGGTCATTGACGTAAACTCCTAAAATGTCCCCTTCAATCCTCCCCGGAGGGAGGACGTGGACCTTGATACCTTTCTTTATGAGGGTGGCTTCAACTTTCCTTATCCCATAAGGCGGATGTCTAGACTTCCTTTGTAAGCTAAGCCTAGAAGGTAAGGGAGAAACAGAGTAAAAGGTATTGAAGTCAGAAGTGAGGGTTGCTTCAGCCACATTTTTTAATGTAATTTCGCCTTAAAAAACGTGCACGTGCGAAAATCTCAACTCCATTTGTCTATCTTTATGTATGTCCTTGCGGTCTTATATGGGCTTAAGTATTTCTCTTGCATAACTTCCTAGTGTCAAGTGAAGGAGTTTTCTTAGTGTCATATCTTTTTCACCATTTCTGTAGACCTAATCTAACTCTAGACCTTTTTTCATGGGAACACAACGAGCGCATCAACAACACCCTTTCCCTGAGGGTCACTTTCTACACGTGATGCCTTATCATAAACGCTGAACCCAGCTTCTCGTCTAGGTGTGCTCGTAAATGCCTCAATGAGGAATTTTTATTAACTTTTTAGCAAATTAAATACTTTGATCCACTTGCTGTTAGCTTCCCACGTCTCAAAGAAATATTTTTCCGAGGTATTGCATGACGTTACACTTAAGGTCAACGACAAGGTGGGCGTCATAGGTCTCCATTCGTCAGGTAAGAGCGTCTTGTTATCTATCCTTTCAGGGATGGAGAAGCCGACGTCGGGCCAAGTTCTCGTCGACGGGAAGCCGTTGAATCCGTCTCAAGTAGCCTACATACCCCAGACTCCTCTTTTCGATCCTTTGATGAAAGTCAAAGAGGTATGTGAGAGATCCGACATTGAAGGAGAGAGAAGGCTCGGTTCTTTATCCATACTGGAGAAGAAAAGGTTGGCGTTCTGCATGACGCATGACGCGGAGTACCTGATCTATGACGATTTCGATGAACCACTATCTGATCTAGTGAAGAACTTCAGGGGAGGTGTAGTGGTGTCAAGCGTAAGCCCATCTAAGGTGTGGAACGTGGTCAATAAAGTGGTAATTCTCTATAAAGGAAGAGTGGTCTTCTCTGGAGACAAGGAGAAGCTCAACTTCAAGGTAATACGGTTTCATGACGGGAAGAGACAGACTGAAGTATGGGAGAGACTAGACTCTAACGAAGTCGAGAGAAGTTTGATGTCTAGGAGAATTGACTATAGCGTCGTTAATGCAAGCCCCGATGAGGCCTTCTGGAGGATCCTCTCAGATGCGGAAGGAGAACCTCTGCGAAGACCTGGCCTCCATCGTCTTCCATAAGCCTAAAGCGAGCACTAGGGCTGAAACTAGGACGGTCAAAAGCTCAATTTCCACTCCGTGGTTGTAAATTATCTCTGCTATCATGTAGCTGACTACTATGGGAGAGTACTTTATTCCACCCCTTCCGAGCAGAAGGATGAGCCCTGTCATTGCGAGGAAGAATGAAGAGGAAACTACGATGAAAGACGTTATCTCCCACGGATCGAACCCCAACAAGTCGCTTAATATCAGGAACGACGTAGCTGAGGAAAATATCATGAGCGAAGCAGTGTAAGTTACTCTCTCAGCTAGGATCTTCTTACCTTTCCCTACCCTTAGCAGGAGGTTCATCTGCCCTCTCGGAAAAGGAACGAACTGAAAGAATGACACAATTCCCCCCGTTATCAGGGTTTCCGCTAGGATGGAGTAGAATGGCAAAGCAAAGTAAGTGAAGTTAGTGTTGTATGTATAGCTCTTTTTCACGGTAAAGATCCCTTCTTCCTTTCCGTGGGAAGTCAAAATGGATGCAGAGACGTTTTCCCCCTTTATTAACACATACGACAAGTTCCTTGATTGATAATGCCCTTCTGAAATTGAGGATATAACGAAAGTGCATGTACCGAAAGAACTGAGGTTGACTCTTTCCTCCATTCCTTGAGCTAACACAATGACGCTGATTTTCGTAGGTAAGGACGTTGAATTACTAATAAACGTCACACTACCGTTGTCCGTGTTGACGGTCTCGTTAAAACGTGGGGATGAGAACTTCACACTCCCCTCAAACGGCTCGCCCTCGTAGTTTACCAGGAACATAGATATCTTCGCTGAGAACGCCCCCTCATCTACAATGCCTACCCCGTCAACGCTAGGAGGGCTGTAAAGATATGCCAGAGTAGAGGATGAAACCAAGAGGCTAGAAATAAGTGCAACAATGATAGCCCTCTCTGTCTCGCTTTTCATCGGAAAAAGTAAAGGCACGCCTAATTAAATAGGTGTTCGTCATATCCTTGGTTTCTCGAGGATAGGGGTCTGGTATGATTCGTGAACTTAACTTTTTTTCTCTACGTAGAGTATCAAGGATTTGACGTTGAGCTATCCTTGTTTTCAATCATTCTATATCTAGGAAATATTAAAATATTTATAAGAATAAGGTCGGTTCAATGTAAAAAGAAAAACTTTCATTGTATACAAAATAGATATTTTACGTAATACCTCTCCTTATTTTATGTCAGAGATATAACTCATCTGTCCTGAAAAGTCTTTTAACTATCATAAGAGTACCATGTAATTAGAGCCAAAATGGCAGGCAAGAAAGACAAGGCTCAGAAGAAAGACCAAGCAGCTCAGGGCCAGAAGAAACAGTAAGACGCGAAGTCTTACTAAGGGTTTGAAAGTTAAGGCTGTTTTTTGTTGGGGGTTTCTCCCCTTGTATTTTGTTCTAATCACTTTTAAAGTTAATATGAGTGAGAGCTAAGAGTAATTGGCTGACGTGGGTACATATCCATCTAGCTCAGCCTCGCGTCCTGAGACGCATTTACCTTCCCTCGGTGACTACTTGTACGACCGAGGTCCTCCCCATCAGGGTTTCCCTCTTCGCTTCCCTCAGGGCGTCTCCGACCTCACAAGGGTCCTCAACTAGCCTGAAGAACCCGTTAAATGACCTCACGGTCTCCCCTATTCTGTAGCGTCTGTATCTAGTCCCTTGAACTGGGGGTCTGTCCATCACTGCGTCCACGTTTTCTTCCACAGCGAGATATCCCCCATTGTCGTATATTACCACCATGACTGGGCTTCTCGAGGAGAGGGCATAGAATGCCTCAGGAACTCCCAACACGAATGCTCCATCTCCTATCGCTACCACTGAGAACCCTCCCGACTTCATTGTACCTCCTACTGAAGCACCTAGAGTCCAGCCCAAGTGGTTTGAGGACAAGTCGGAGAAGTAAGACGAGAATTTCTCTGGCATGGCGAAGCTTGGGTCGAGGACGTATTCGTTATATATAGTGTCTGGTTTAAGCTTGCCTATCTCCCAGGACAAGTACTTAGGGCTTATTGGCGTCTTCGTGGAGAGCTTCTCAGCCTCACCTCTCACTTCACTCCTCCAGTCCTTCAGTTCGATCTCTTTTCTCCTTACCTTGAGGTTGTCCAGGAAATCTGAGACGTTGCTCTGTACGCATAAATCGCACTGGAACCCGTAAGTAGGGAGGTATGAGTAGAGAGGATCTACGTCAACCTTTATCACCCTCCCTCTTACCTTATCTGGAGGCGACCAAGGAACCTCGCTCTCCAAGACTATTACTAGGTCGTGCTTCTCAATGTCTGTAGTTCGAATTGCCATGGAACCTGAAGACGGGTAATTCAACACTTCACCGGCAAAGTTAAGTACTGGTATGCCAGTCCTCTCCGCGAAGTCCTTCAGCGAGTTGAACCACCTTTCCTTCCTTCCCGCCCTCCATGTTACTATCACGGGGTTCTCACTTTCCTCTATCATTCCCTTAGCGAGCTCCAAGTCTTTTCTCCTCACTCCTGGCTCATAGAAGGAAGGCTTTATCCCTCTGAAGTTACCTTCCTTCATGGTGACTTCCCTGGAGAACGTCACGTAAACTGGACCTCTGGGTTCGCTCATAGCAACAGAATAAGATCTCACTAATGTCTGCTCTATCATTGACGGGTCCTTTATTTCCACGTCAAGCTTCACGATCTGCCTCACTATCTCACGTTGGTCCCTCACCTCTTGGGTCCAGTGAGTCCTGAGGCTTTTCCCAGTTCCTCCTTCAGTGATTGGCGGAAGACCTGAAAGTATCAACAAGGGTATTCTTGACGTGTACGCGTTCATGATAGCTCCTAGCGCGTTTCCCGTGCCCGGGACAGTGTGTAGCAACGCACAACCCATTCCCCCCTTCAGGGAAACCCCTATTGCTGAGGAAACTGCTTCCAACTCGTGTCTAGTGAGTACCAGTTCAGGGAACTCCTCCGCGAGGAGGGTTACGTGGTCTGTCCCCGTCGTAGAGAAGACCCAGTCTATTCCCAGTCCTCTGAGGGTTCTTATTAACACTTGAGCTGAGTTCACACTCCCCTACTGTTCAAGAAGCATTAAACTTTGTTGGGAGAGATGATAGGATAGCGGATATTACTCTTCTCAGTTCTCCCCACTTCAAGGTCATGGACTCCACGACTCCTTTTTTTGACTTTATTGCGAATGGAAAGAGCTCTATGAAGAAAAGGTAATTCCCTATTGTTATGGGCTCTGTTTCGCCTTCTACGAAGTTCTCTTTGGTGGATATACAAAAGTATACAATGACATCGTCCGGCAATAGCTCTAGATTTGACTTATCCATATCTTGATATAGCGTTTTTTCGCTTAAAAATCTTTTTTTGAATAACTAGAACATAAAAGAAGTTTTACCAATAGGGAAAAATTGTACTTGTATAAGGGCTGTCATAAAGGTGATACACTGAAACAGAATATTTTGTCTATCCTCTGATGTTAATACTTTAGGAAACGTGTGATATTGTGGTGAACGTGAGCTACCCCCTCCTAAACGGTAGATCCAAAATCATTTTGTAAGTATAAATTCAA
>DAHF01000114.1 GCA_002495845.1 Sulfolobus sp. UBA167 | reverse complement strand
TTTTTACTTTAAAATTTTACCAATTACCTAAGAAGTATAGACTTTAATTGATAAAATATTATAATATTTAAGTATGGATTCTTTCTGAGAATAGATTCTGGGAGTACCGTTACGGAAGGGGACTTTCACCCCATTAACCCCTAAGATAAAGAGATATCCTGTTAATAGCTATTGATTGCGGAACTTGGTTTTATATACTTTCTTTATGATATAAATGAAAATCACATAGAATCATAATATTGCCTTATCATTAACTCCACTTTGCTTATGAGAGAAGGTAATATTTCCTCTAGAGACTGATAATTCTCCTCTTCAACTGCCTTTCTCATGTCATCTGACAATTTTCGTAACTCAGGGAATTTGGAGCACTTCATGATTGTAGTTGCTGACTCCCTTTTTACCCAAGGAAACACGGTTTTCTGTTGCCTTTCATCAACATGAAGTTTGACCTTTTCCAAGGAAGTCTTAATTAAGATTAGGTCCTGAAGTTCGAGAAACTTTTTCGACATATGAATAGTCTTTTTACTCGTTAGCTTAGAAAACTATGCATGCAACTAAGGGAGTATTATGCATACGTCTTCATCGTTGCGACGATAGTAACACTGATTTTCATGTCGTTTTTCCCTCTAGTACCGGTGGGCGATGAAGAGCTAGCAGGAATCTCCCCTACTGGAGTTCATTACAATTTATCTCTCCCTGTAGGGATATCTTTCTCAGCGTTTCTAGCTTTAATGCTCTTCTTCATATCTATTGTTATATTTTACGGAAGCAAGTCGTTGTTTTACAACGTTCTCATAGACGCATCAGCGATCTCTTTCATTTTCCTTAATTATCTAAACTTCTTCCTCATATATGAAACCTTCAAACCGGAAATGATAATACTACCCCTTTTTGTCGAAATCTATTTTCATGGAACTAAAAGTCTGGTCTTGGATTTAGGACAGATAGTCCTAATAGTGTTCCTCTACAGACTTTACAGAAGGGCCAAGCTCAGAGTTAATAATGAGTAAAATTAATGCTATTTACTAAGCCCCGCCTATCCATCACCTCCGGAGTCACGGTGTTCGTGCCTAAGAAGGAGGTCAGCAAGGCGGGGCACAGTTGGTGATGACGCCGACATAGGTTGATCAGTGATGACGGGTCGATTACCTGAAACTTAAAATTCCTTTGCGTACTGTGAAATAGGATGAGCTCGCTAAGTGATCTGGATAGTCAAATAAGGGCATGTAAGAAGTGTAAGCTATCTGAGGCTAGGAAAAACGCTGTACCTGGAGAAGGAAATCCACATGCAAAGTTGTTGTTCATAGGTGAGGCTCCTGGTTCTAACGAGGACATTCAAGGTAGGCCTTTCGTTGGAGCAGCAGGAAAGCTCCTTGATAAGATGATACACGACGTTCTAGGATTAGAACGTAAGGACGTATTCATTACTAACGTAGTTAAATGCAGACCACCCGACAATAGGGACCCAATGCCTGAAGAGATTGAAGCTTGCTCTCCATACCTCATTTCACAGATATTATTCATAAAGCCCAAACTGATAGTAACACTGGGAAGGCATTCAACAGGCTTCCTTTTCGCTTATTCAGGTGCAAGCTTCCCCGGTATTACAAAAGTGAGGGGAAAACTCCATGTCCTTAAAATAGGAAACCTAGAGACCAAGGTTTTCCCCACTTATCATCCAGCAGCAGCACTTTACAACCCCAACCTGAGAGAGACTATTAGAGACGATTTCGTAAAAATAAGATCTGAGGTAAACTCAAATTTATACACTATAGATCAATTCTTCAATTCCGATGGATCTTCAAATAAAAGGTAAGAAAGTCNNCACTGCGTCGAGCAAAGGGATAGGCTTTGCGATAGCCAAGGCGTTCCTCTTAGAGGGAGCCGAAGTATCAATATCGTCCCACTCAAAGGAAAGGCTAGAGAAAGCCCGCTCCGAACTGTCGAAACTTGGGAAAGTCCACTCCTTTTTAGCAGACATGAGAAACGTCGATGACGTAAAGTCCCTGATTAACGAAGCATACGAGAAAATGAACGGAATAGACGTCTTTTGCTATGTCACTGGCTCTCCGAAGCCTGGCAACGTCCTCACCCTTTCGGATGAAGACTGGAAGGATGCATTCAACCTCTTGCTCCTCAACGCTGTTGTAGGAGTAAGAGAAGTTTCAAAGGTCATGAAAAAAGGAGGAAGGATCATCTTATCAGCTTCCATGACCCTGAGGGAACCACTGCCTAACTTAGACTTGTCTAATGTAGTGAGACTGTCATTAGCAGGGCTAGTCAAGACCGCGTCGAATGAGCTTGCAGAGAAGGAGATATTAGTCAACGGAGTTTTGCCGGGTTGGACTATGACAGAAAGGGTTTCGCAACTAGTAAAAGACAGGGCTCTAAGGGAAGGTAAGACTGAGGAAGAGGTCATGAGGAACATAACTTCAGAGATACCTTTGAGGAGGATCGGAAGCCCTGAAGAAATAGCTAACGTGTTCCTGTTCCTAGCTTCCTCGCTTTCCACCTACATCACGGGACAACTGATCAGTGTGGATGGAGGAGTTATTAGAGGAATCTTTTAAAAGTGTAGGGCAGATAATACCACGTTTTTTTCTAGATAGAGAAAAAACATTGAACAAAGTACTCAAGGAATATAACTCCATTCCTACAGTATTACTTGTGATGGACAGTGAAGATTACCGACTTACATATAAGGAACTTTAAGAGTATATCAGAAATAGAATTAAACGACATAGGAGGATTCAACGTAGTTGTAGGATATAATGGATACGGAAAGACTAACTTCCTGACTGCAATTTACCTTTTCCTGAGGAACTTGTCCTCAGGGATTGAGAAGAAGTCTATCGAGGATAGAAACAACGATCTTCTCCTCCTCTGGAAAGGTTACGATACGTCGTCTGAAATGAAACTCGGAGGGAGAGTAGAATTCACTTCAGAAGAAGCAAACAAAATACTAGGAAAGAACGCTCCGATAATTCTAGAGGTAGAGAACGAAGTGAAGTATAGTGGAGGATACGCTGAGTGGAACGTTAATAGGCTAGTGATCAATGGGTCCCCTCCGGGGAAGGACGACTTGCAGATGGTAAGGAAAATATCAGATTACGCTTCACAACATGTAGAATATGTCCCAATATTTGACCAGACGTACTTCGATGAGACCATGAAGAGAATGATGGACATGAACAGCTCTCCAATAAACCTGAGGAGATATTGGTATGACTTCGTCAACTTAGTAAGTAAGACTATACCAGAGATAAAGGGAATGGAGTTCTGGGAAGGCAGAAAGCTAGTTCTTAACGTATATGACATGCCCATATACATAGACTGGGCCGCAAGCGGTTTCCAAAGAGTCCTCCTAATGCTCTTCATCATTTGGCTCAGCGGAAACAAAATCCTCCTTGTAGAGGAGCCGGAAATTAACATGCACCCTACTCTCCAGTCTAAGATAATGAAACTTATGAAAAACTGGACTGACTCCGGAATTTTGCAAGCTTTTGTTACCACTCATTCTCCTTACATAGTCTCATCTACAGTTGATTCTTATATCGTGTTAAGAAGAAACCAAGGTAGCTCTACCGCAGTTCTAGCCAAACCCAGGGAAGGGCTTAAGAACATATTAAGCATTCTGAAAGCCAACCTGAGCGACATAGTCTTCAATAGAATAGTAATCCTCGTTGACAATAACGCTGAACCGGTAGTAGTGAGCAACTGGTTAAGGAGACTAAACATAGTTCCAGAGGACAGTGGAGTACAGATCTTTAAGGTCACGTCTAACCTAGAGCTAGACAACTGGCTGAAGTTGAGGAAAATGCTCAAGCTTGATACCATATTTCTAGGCATGTGTGACAGCATAGACATCAGTTTGAGGGATTACTGTGTCCAGATGACGAGAGAAGTTGAGAGTTATTATAACAAGCAGGTTTTGCTTAACGTATTAAAGAACGTTGGGATATCTCCTGATGATAAAGAGTTGAAGGACTTAGGAAAGGAAGAGAACTTGAAGTGGCTTTACAACTTAATGAAGAAGAGAGGAATTGACTATAATCAACTGAGGACGTCTATAGGAGAAATGATAAGCCAAGTGGATACCGTAGAGATACCGAAAGAGATAGAGATTCTCGCAAATAAAATTAAATCCATCCAAGCCGTAAATTAGTAACATGCAAAGCCTTGTAGAAGTAGGTACTATAATCATACTGATTGGATTCTTTGTGGTCTTCATAGGTATATTTTATGAGTTCTTCAAAGGAATTAAGAAATACAATAGAGAAAAGGAGGATGAAGAGGGGAAACAGGAAGAAAAGAGCGAGTTTGGAGGCGTTATATTCATAGGTCCAATACCAATCGTCTTTGGCTCCTCCAAAAGAATATCGAAATGGATGATGATAGCTGCTATCGTGATTACCATAATTTTAGTGCTGTTTTACGTAATACCTTTCATCATCTAGATAGAAAACATGTGCGTATATAACCTTTAGAACATTTTGTTTCGATAGAATATATTACATAAAATCGTTACTATAAATTGAAATTGTCTGATTTTTAAAAAAATGAGATCAGATTCCATGTGATTGCCTAACAGCACAAATCCAATTTAAATGTAAAATTTCTATTTAGGAAACAAAAATCCTCTTCCATCCTGTCAAACCGTATAGAAAGGCATAAAAAATAATGGAGAGAGACGCGCATAGCTAAAACTACGACCAGTTCTCTCTTAATTTAGGAAATTCTACATCATACCCCTAAGCTTTGACGCTTTCACTACCCTATCTATTGATATT
Organism: Sulfolobus sp. UBA167; assembly: GCA_002495845.1. Classification (GTDB taxonomy): domain Archaea; phylum Thermoproteota; class Thermoprotei_A; order Sulfolobales; family Sulfolobaceae; genus Sulfuracidifex. The sequence goes on along the minus strand of DAHF01000114.1, from coordinate 2,265 downwards.
GCCATAGCAGATGTCCTCAAATCATATTCTGAGAACCTCCTTTCATGCTCACTGTACATGGAAGAGAAGGCTCTTTCCATTCTACTTATAATTAACTTCTTGGCCTCTTCATCCTCCACTATTTCACCCATCTTGTTGTTAGCCCACTCCACGTAACTCCCTACCACACCGCCTGAGTTAGCTAGTATATCAGGGATGACAACAACGTCCATTTTCCTCAATATTTCGTCGGCATCAGCAGTAAGAGGACCATTAGCCCCTTCAACTATCATCTTAGCTTTTATGTGAGACGCGTTGGTCTTATTTACAACGTTCTCTACCGCAGCAGGTATCAGAATATCGCACTCCGAGGTTAGAAGTTGCTCATTAGTAACCTTCTTCCCTTCGTATGAAGATACTACTCCTCCACTTTTCTTCAATTCAACTAGTTTATTGACATCTATTCCAGCTTCGTTTATTACTCCTCCTTTAGAGTCGCTGACTCCAATCACTTTCCCGCCCATCTCATTGATGAACTTGGCTGCGTAGTACCCTACGTTTCCAAATCCTTGGATTATCACTCTCTTGCCTTCTATCCCACCTATGAACTTCTCGGCAGCTGATTTAGCTATGACGGAAAGTCCTAGTCCAGTGCTGTATTCCCTCACGCTAAGCCCTCCTATTTCAACTGGCTTTCCTGTGAATGAAGCGAAGTCTACCTTTCCGCTTACCTTAACGTATTCGTCCAAGAACCAAGCCATTATTTGTGGGTCCGTGTTCAGGTCTGGAGCTGGTATATCAATGTCGCTACCAATATAGTTATATATTGCCTTTACATACCCTCTTGAAAGTCTCTCCAGCTCGTCCCTCTGAAGGCTTTTGGGATCAACTCTTATCCCTCCTTTTCCTCCACCGTAAGGTAAACCTAAGAGAGAGTTCTTCCACGTCATCATCATAGAAAGCGCTATAACCTCCGTTTGAGTGACGTTAGGTGAGAACCTCACCCCTCCCTTATATGGACCTAGCGCACTGTTGTGCTGAGACCTCCAACCTGTGAACGTCTTAACTGTTCCATCATTTCCCTTGATGTTTATCTTAACTTGGATTACCCTTTCGGGTTGTGAAAGTGAATCAAGCACAGCTTTATCTAAGGAAAGTATTTGAGCTACCCTCTCTAGCTTCTTAAGTTGTTGAGTATAAAGATCCGATGATACTATATCAGAATAAACTATGCTCATAAAAGACAGTTCTTCTTTCAAATATTAAAATCTTTTTTCTATTTGATTTAAAAAATATCGTATCTTACCCGAATCTCCTATGAAGAAGTAATAGGATTGCAACAATTACTAAAGTGACAACCACAGCAATTACCATGGAATCATATGAGTTCACTGGCTTGTAAGGCAAGTTAGTGTCGCTCAAGCTATGGTAAGGGTAAGTAACGCTAGGGGAAATGTAATTGTTACCTATGAAGGATATCTCACCCTCAGTGGTAGAAGTCCCCGTAGAGACACTAACTTCCTTGAGCTTAAGCATTAGCCCGTCATTTCCCAGATAAAGGTACTGAATCAAAGAGCCGGCGGAAGTGACGTTCTTATAAAGGTAAGAAGTGAAAGTACCAGCTGGTGTCGTCACCTTAGTCTGATTAACTAACACGAAGTTCTCCCCGTTGAAAGTTATGTTCTTATCTCCCACTTGGGGAGAGAACGTAGTAAAGGTCTCATTGAATTCGTTCAAGCTGAGGTAATTATATACTGAGACCCCATCTATGGACCTAGGAGATACTACGGACTCGTTTGGCAATGTCTTTAGCTCAAACTCAGTTAGGGCAATTACCCCGTTAGAGAAGGCTAAAGGATAGAAAACCTCTATCTCCGAAGTGGGAAGCATGATACCGGCTGTGGGACTGAACTCATAGAGCGAGTATTGATATGTAGAATTTATATCCCCTTGATTCAAGTTGGACATAACGTTAGCTAAACTCAACTTAAAGACGCCAAAGTTTATGAGCGACATATTGAAAGTAGAGTTATCTAGTTGGTAAATAACTCCATTACTTAAAACTGTCATGTTATACTTATTTCCAGTACCATCGATTAACTCATACTTATAAGCTGTCTCTTGATTCCCGTCTAGATTAACCGTAATCTCTTTAGAGAACTCAAACACAAGAGATGAAGTAGGAGATGAGATTCCGTAAGTTAAGTTAGCCAAGTAGTATGGTAAGACGAAGGGATACTCAAGGGTAAAAGGATCGAGTTCAGGATCAACAGTGAAGTTTCCCTT
>DAHF01000035.1:2916-3044 GCA_002495845.1 Sulfolobus sp. UBA167 | reverse complement strand
CAAAATAGAACGAACCTTAACGCACGTAGATAGAGAGAGGACTAAGAGAGGTTCTGACGCTCCAATCTTCATCGAAACTATTGTCTGATTGGACTACCTCCTCCTGGTCATAAGAACGAGTTAGAGAG
>DAHF01000035.1:0-2911 GCA_002495845.1 Sulfolobus sp. UBA167 | reverse complement strand
CCTAGAAGTGGCGAGGCTTTCATTGCTTTTGTAAAATCAGGTCTCCTTATTTTAAGGTCTGATGACGTACATAATCTTAAATGATCACTAAATTTTATTACACGCTTCATCTTGTACTGGCTTATGAATGAATTAATCTTGTTGGCCTTATTCTTCCTTATCCTGGTCTCATTTTCCCTAAATCCATTTATCTACCTTCAATCTCTCCCTGATCATCAGATAAATTCCACTCGCCCTATCCCCGCCGAGATAACAGGCCCCTCTTTTGCAGTGTACTACAATTGCGTTAACTCCACCGTTATCCAAGAACTCAACAACTTCTCATGGGTAATCATAGACCCTACACAACTCAACTCCTCACAGCTGGATCAGATCAAGGCAGTTAAGATAGCCTATCTGGATCTAGGGGAGCTATCCAACATGAGCCTAGGAAACCTGACCGCTCCCACAAACGTGACAATAGGTTATGATAATCAGTGGAATCAATCCATAGTCAACGTTTCATCTCCTGCATGGGAAAGTTACATAGAGTCCCAAGTGAGTGTGGTAATGAACATGGGATTTCAGGGAGTAATGTTCGACGACGTAGATGTAGTGGAGCAATATCCCTTCACAGCTCAAGGGGTCATATCTGTAATTAATTGGACCAGGGCTCACTACCCACACGCCATCATTGGAATAAACAGGGGCTTTGCGGTGATAGGAAACGTGTCAAGGATGATAAACTTCGTTCTGTTCGAGGATTATGGTACACAAGTAGTCTCACCAGATACGATCTCATTTACCAATATCACATGTGTTGAGAATGAGACACAGATCCTGAAGAACTACAACTTGACGGTTCTAGCTCTAGGTTACGCCAATGCTCCAGGTGACATGTACTGGAACACGGTCAAACAGTTGGCTTCTTCGGAGGGTTTGCCCAGTTTCGTGAGCAACTGGAACCTATCCGTGATATGGCCACAAAACATCACAAGGTAAAATTATATCTGGTTAAAAAAGAGACGCCTTTTACACGTTAACATTGGCGAACTTGTAGGGTGTTAAAAGCCCAGCTGATTTAAGCACGAAAGCGAAACCTACTGTAGGCATTAATTTTTTCCATGTTAGAAGTTCTTAAGGTATAATGGACTATCCATCTCCTTATTTCTTCTTGTAATTTACAAGTTTATTTCAAACTTACATATTCAAGAGGTTGTCGTGTCTATCACCACTTTTTCCCCCTCAACCCATAATTAGGCTTCTTGCTTCTACCATGTAGAGACTATGAATACTGTTCAATATCAATATAAGTATTCTTATTAGCTTTGCATACTTCAACATCAGATTTAGATTGAAGAATGAACACTTATACAGGAATTAGAAGATTAAATTTTTTTAAAGTTATTTAAACATCATCTCATGCGCAGTTACATTCACGCTGTTCTCTCTTCGAGCTTAGGCTGGGCTGGAAATATATATGATCTCGTAATAATAACTTATGCATATACATTTCTTCACTATCACTTGGGGATTCCCTACGCTTATTTGACCGTACTGTTCGCTCTAGGCCTTGTAGGGAGGGCTCTTGGAGCGTTTTATTTCGGCAAGCTCGCTGACATCAAAGGGAGGAAAGTGGTAGCAATGATAGGAACTGCAGGATACTCAGTATCGCAGTTAGCGTTCTCCTTCACTTTCTTCCTGCCTGCGATGCTCCTGCTGAGGGCAATTGAAGGAATTTTCATGGGAGCACAGTGGACCTCTGGGACTGTTCTAGCCGTGGAGAGTTCCCCGCCGAAAAAGCTCCAACTCGTAAACAGCGTAGTGCAGGCAGGTTACGCCATAGGCTATGCAATGACTGGAGTAGTCTATGCTTTAGTAGGACAGATCAGCACATTTCAACAATATGAGCTTTTCATGGTCACTGGTGCCATACCGTTGATGGTAGTACCTTACATAGCACTGATGGTTCAAGAGAGATTTGTGCCTACTAACAACATGTTAGTGAAGGTTAACATCAAGGACTATTACGGTTACCTCATAAAGGCGTCCTTGGCTATGTCTGGAATGTTCATAGCATACATGGCTGTCTTCAGCATCTACCCTAATTATGCATCCTTGAATGGGTTTTCCTCATTTGAGCTCGGAACAGTGATGGCTATAGCTAACGGGATTCAGGCTTTCTCTTACGTGCTGTTCGCTAGGTTGACTTCCTTCATCTCCACCTCTAGATTGATTTACTTTGGACTTGTGGGAATAATCATAGCTGCGTTTCTCTCGCTTCCCCTGTTGCCATCCCTGAAGGCAGTACCCTTAATGTCTACGGGTGTAATAATCTATGCTTTCTCTATAGGTTTCTGGCCTCTGATATCTTCCCTTGTAGTGTCTTCAGTGCCACCTGAGATCAGGGCTTTCATCACAGGGACGTCGTATAACTTAGGCGCCGTATGGGGAGGAGTGGTGTCGGCGCTTTTAGGACTGTTCATCCAGATATTCGGGATGTCCAATTTGCCATTCTTCATAGATGGTCTGGAGGGTATATCGGTTTCAGTAATATTCATTTCTATATTTACTTGGCCTAAACGTACTCCAGTATCAGTTTCAGTGTGAACTTTTCGTGAGAGTGCTTGAATGTTCTCATAACAAGATTATGTAGTTCAAGAAAAGAAAGAATATTTCTCCTCTCTTCCTTCATCTTAACGGAGGTTTAAGAGGGCGAAAGACCCTTCAGGGATGGATAGCCCTTCATTTTTAAATGTAAGAACGTTCAATATTTGACTGATGCCCACCTTAGGGTTTCGATTCCGTGCTTACGCTGATGAACTTGTAGGGCGTTGAAAGCCCGGTTGAATTTAGCGTGCGAAGTGTACAACAACCTAAGGTGGGCAGACATGTATTTCTATCAAGAAGATGGAAAAGGGTTAAACAGGAA
>DAHF01000106.1:14870-15313 GCA_002495845.1 Sulfolobus sp. UBA167 | reverse complement strand
CCTCTTCCCTATATATAAGCATTAGTTTGTAGACTAAGTTACATAAAAATATAATCTAGGAGATTTAGATTAGATTAACTATTCTTAGATTTGAAAGATTTATAATTAGCCTTCAATTTTCTGGAATCCTCTTCCAAGTNNCACATTTTTTGCAAAAGAATTTTATTGCTGAATACAGTTAATTAAGCATGCAGTTAGGTCCTAAGACCGAAATGGGATTGAAGGAACTATTCATAGCGAATTCAGAAGATCATTTCCTCTTGAAGTTATCCTCTCAGAAGTTAAGCGAGGCAGGGAAAATTGAGGAATCTAAGATAATAGGAGACAAATCAATGACTGAATTTAGGCATGCTAGAGGCATTTTTGAAAAGCTGATTTTTTACTTGGGCGAGGATAAGCTTCTAGAGTGGCTAAAAGAAATTGAATCTATGAAAGAAGATAAT
>DAHF01000106.1:0-14863 GCA_002495845.1 Sulfolobus sp. UBA167 | reverse complement strand
TGTCATCTTTCCTGTCTGAGAAGAAAGTAACTGACGAGGTTAAGTTATCCCTCAAAGAAAAAGCTGATTCATGTATACCGAAGATTAATGACTCATACGAAAAAATATTAAATGATCCAAACGTTACTCTAGATTAAAAGTGATGAGTGACTTCAATACCTACAGATGAAGAGGTAACTCGAAACTGATTTGGTCACTATTAGCTTATTTTCAATTTATTTCGATCGTGTAATTTCTGCTATAATTTTTTATATAAAGTGAAAATGTTAATTTAATAAAAANNCTAAGATTTTATAAGATTCTGTTATAAACTTTTTCTTGAAAACTTCCTATGGGGTCATTCATGGCTTCTGGAATAGCTTCAAAGACGTCGGATGCCCTCAAATGTTCCCCTAACTTCCGATATTGAATCGCCCCNNTGACCATTAAGTAAAGCCCCAAGGTACGCTGAAGTGAACGGATCTACTTTTCTAGCCATCAGAGTTCCTATTATCCCAGTTAGAACGTCTCCAGTCCCGCCTACCGTCATGCTAGGGTTACCAGTCTTGTTTAGGCGAAACCTTTCGCCGTCTGAAATTACGTCAACGAAACCTTTCAGTAGCACGTTCGTGTTGTGTTCACGCGCTACCTTCATAACTTGGGATATTCTTTCATTGAATTCCAATGAAGGTTTAACTCCGGAGAATATCTCGAACTCGCCTGCATGGGGAGTTATGACGAAGTTATGATCTAACACCATACCATTGGCAGCCTTCAGTGCGTCTGCGTCTAGGACTACCCTCTTTCCTATTTCCTTCAACTTCTCTATCACCGTCCTAGAGAACTCTTGAGTTTCGGAAGACATTCCCATACCTGGTCCTATTACTACAGCATCAACTCTCTTAACCCAAGGAAGTATCTCATCCACATTAGACGGAGAGAAGTCGCTTCCCTTTACACCTATAACTATCAAATCAGGTGACCTTTCCGCTATAATGTGAGATACAGACTCCGGTACTGCAACGTAAACTAGATCCGCCCCAGCCTTTGCAGACGCCATGGCGGAGAAATACGGGGCTCCAGAGAAAGAATGACTTCCGCCTATAACTAAGACTTTTCCGTTATCTCCTTTCTTCGACTTAGGATCCCTCCTCGGCAGGTTCATAACAGCGTCTCCAGGGCCAACGTACACGGAAGCCTCTGGAGGTATCCCTATCCTCCTAACTACCACGTTTTTGAGGTCAGAGATTCCCTTCTTTACGTCGTGAAAAGTGACGACTAGGTCACAGTTCACAAATGTTTCTCCTACCTTTCCTCTGTCCGCGTCGTACCCCGAGGGGAGGTCTATACATACCTTAAATCCTCCACTTTCATTAAACCTCCTTATTGCAGTTCGAAAAGGTTCTCTTATTTCGCCCCTGAGGCCTGTTCCCAACATGGCATCTACAAGGACGTCAGCATTCTCTACCCCTATTTCGCCTTCTTGCTTGACTTGTATTACTTCAACGCTGAAGTCCATCTCCATGACTGCTCTCAAATTGACCAGCGCGTCCTTGTGTTTGTTCTCTCCTAGAAGAATTACTTTGACCTTTGCTCCGGCTTCTGCAGACCTTCTGGCTACCACTAAACCGTCACCTCCCTTTCCGCCATGACCTGCAAAGATTGCTACCCTTTTCCCTTTTAGCCCGTTCACTTTCCTTTCGACTTCGTCTACCACGGAGGATCCCGCATTCTCCATCAAGAGGAGAGTCGGGACACCGAGGGCTTCGCTGTTGATTTCAAGGATCCTCATTTCCTTGGAGGAGATCATATAATATTGTATAACCAATGGCTTAAAAGGAAAAACACCACTTTAACTATTCCAAGATAGAGGAAATTTAACGTGACCGATCTACTAACAAGGCATTCATAAAAAGTATTACAATTTTTTATTTATTTGAGGAAAGGTTACTTACTATCTCTAATGCTTTGTCAGCATGATCCTCAGCTTTCTTCATCTTCCTAAGGACTTCAACGATTTTGCCGTTCTCGTCAATTATGAAGGTTATCCTTTGTGCGCTAGTACCTTTCTCGTTCAGAACTCCATAGTCCGTTATAATTTTCTTCTCCTTGTCAGCTACTACAGGAAATTTGTTTCCGTACTTTTCGGCAAACTTCTTCTGAGTCGAAATGGAGTCAGCACTAACGCCTATGATCTCAGCGTTGTTTTGTTTGAACTGGTCATAGAGTTCGCTGAACCTTTCCATCTCCCTGGTGCATCCAGGAGTAAAGGACTTAGGATAAAAATACAACACAACTTTCTTTCCTCTGTATGAAGAGAGCTTAACATCTCCCTTAGAGGATTCCGCCTCAAAGTCGGGAGCTTCTTGACCCGGTTCCATGCCTACATCTTGTCATTTTCCCTTATAAAGCAGAATTCCACTGCTCTCAAGCAACACTCTTCTATAGTTAAAGAAATAAATTACTATAATGTTATTTTTATTGCTTGTTTTGTGAGAAAAGTATAAAAACCGATGTGAAGAGTAACTTTGAAATGAGACTTATACCCAGGACTATGTCCACTCAGCATCCCGACAACGCTAAAGTACCAGAGTGGAGCAGGGGAGAGGCCATAGAAGGAGAAGACGAAGTCACGGAGGCATTTCTTGCGTTCAGTAACTACAACATTCACGAAGTGATGTGGGACGCTGAAGGAAAGGACGTAGACACTCACGTAATCAGGAAGTTGCTCTCAAGGTACCCTGAATTTTTCAAGAAGAGACAGATAGGAAAGGACATTTACCTCACCTATAGACTACCCAACCCTAGAATAGAGGGAGCAGACAGGAAGGTCTTCGCGGAGACCTTGGAGAGCATACCCAACAACTTCGACGTAGCGGAGAAGTTCTACGGGAAGAATGCAACTCCAGTCTTTGAGGTAATACTTCCTTTCACAACTGAGTCAATAGAGCTAATAGGAGTTATAAAGTATTACGAGAAGGTCGTAGCAGGAAAGCAAGACGTTAAGCTTTGGGATGAGCTTTACGTCAGAGACTTGGTAGGCGAAATAGCGCCTAAGAGCATAGAAGTAATCCCGCTAATAGAGGACAAGGACTCCCTAATGAAGGCAGACGAAATAGTTGGAGGATATGCCAAGGCAATAAAACCGACGTACATGAGAGTTTTTCTAGCTAGGTCTGACCCTGCAATGAACTACGGAATGATATCAGCTGTGCTCTCCGCGAAGGTCGCACTGAGTAAGCTCAGCAAACTGTCTAAAGCCTTGGGCATCAAGATCTTCCCGATGATAGGCGTGGGGTCGCTTCCTTTCAGGGGAAACATGAATCCTGAGAACTACAGAAAGGTCATGGAGGAATACAAGGGGGTCTATACTTTTACTATACAGTCTGCATATAAATATGATTATCCTCCTGATCTTGTAGAAAAATCTGTGGAAGACATAAACAGCTCTCCCGTATCAGAAGCTGTAGAGCTAGAAGATGAAGTGGAAAAGTCCCTCAAGTTGGTAGCAGATAAGTTCACCCTCTCATATCAAAGCGTTATAGAACCATTAGCAGGAGTTATTAATCAAGTAGCTTCAATGATGCCTAGAAGGAGGGCGAGGAAGTTACACATAGGTCTATTTGGATATTCAAGGAGCACGGGAAAGGTCACGTTACCCAGGGCAATATCCTTCACCGGGGCGTTCTACTCCATAGGCATACCACCTGAAGTGATAGGTATGTCAACCCTCTCTGAAATGAACGATGCTGACGTGGAGAACGTGTTGGCTAACTACAAGTTCTTAAAGGACGACATGAGGAGAGCTTGCAAGTTCTTCAACTGGGAATCCTTGGACATGTTAAAGGACGTGTGGAAGATAGACGACGAGGTTATAGGAAAGATAAAGAAGGATGCAGAGTATGTAGAGAACAACCTAGGCATAAGAATAGGAGAGGACAACGGTTACGAATTCAAGAAACACAGACTGTTAAGTAGCATGTTTACCTTATCTCTAAAAGAAGGTGAGACTGCTGAGGCAAAACGCTTCCTTTATGAGATGGCAATAGTAAGAAGATCTTTAGGGTAAACTTGATCAAGATCCTTGTGAACGGGGTCGTACCGTTTGACGCTGGGAAGACTACTTTTTCTCTAAGGCTTATTGACTTAATAACGGAGACAGAAGGAAAGAAGAAAGTCTTCCCCTTTAAGCCAGTTGCAGGACATAACTTATGGTATAGCGAGAGCACTATCGACGAATCCTTAAAGCGCGGGCTGCTTTTAGGCAACGACGCACTGAAGTACATACAGAAGACAGACTTAAACCCTAGATACATCAATCCTGTTGCGGCAGCGTCAGTCCCGGTTGACTTGGACAAGTTATCCTACGATTTCACGGAATACGAAAAGTATATGTTTGAGGGGTCGTTCGTGCTAATGAGAGAAACCTCAATCCAGGGAGATGAGGTTCATGATAATTATTTCGTCGATAGAAAAGTCCTGAATGTGTCTATCCCTTCATCCTTAAAGAGAATTCATGAGATGATAGATCGTTTCAGGCCAACAGACGCAGATGATATCACGTCATTGATCCTCAAAGCCCATGAAAGAGTCTCAGAATTCTTCCGAAGTGTAGTCAATTTGATCCAACCCAAAGTAACTATCATAGAGTCCTACAATGATGCTCTCTCCCCACTTTCGCTAAACTCATTGGACTTAGCTTTCATTGTCTCACCTGGAAAAGTGTTCGCTGTGGAAGGAGATAGGGTCATCCATGTTATGAAAGTCATGAATTCTCCTCCATGGGCAATAAGAACAGGATCTGTATTAAGGTACTTAAAGAGCCACGTTATAAAGTCATTCGAATTGCCAGCAAAGGAAGATGTCCTAGACTTAATATTTCCATAACACTTCCTTGGATCAATGTAATCTTTAGGACAATTATATTGATCAGATTATTGCTAAATAATTTCCATAGTTTCATGAAAACTATTAGATAAAAATATGGAAAAAAGATGGAAAAAGAGAGAAAGTCAGTGTTTAGCTTCCATAGCTATTTTCCCTGTATTAGGATCGTACAGCTTTCCTATTTGCCTAAGAGCTGCGAACGCAACCCCCATACCTCTCTGCACGTCAGGGTCCTTAAGTTCCCCTAGTATTGCCCACATTCCCTTTACTGGCTTAACGTTCTCACTCTTCAAAGCCTCTCCAGTAGCGCTTATCAAGTAAGTAAAGTACTTGAAGTTGTTTAAGTCTATTGTAGCAAGATCCTTGGTTATCTGGTTCCAGTAGGTCATTAAATTAATTGTGAAGTCATTCACCACAGCTCCTATGATCTTACCTAAAGACTCCTCGTCTTTTATCAGTCCCTTTACCGGATCTAGAACTCCATTCTTACTCAAATCCTTTAGAATGTCTATTACATTCTTCACTGCAACAACTGTATCCTCGTCTGCTACAGTGTCCACTAGATCAAGGAGGTTTCCCCATCTAGTCAATAAACCCATTGTCCTGTCGTTAACTAGAGCGCCTAAGATCTTACCGAGGTACTCCTCATCGGTAAGCATACCTCTTATAGGATCGAGAATTCCACTGTTCTTGAGATCACCGAAGAAGCCGAGAAGGTACTTCAAGTTTGAGATGGTGTCAGCATCCATGAACATGTCGACTAAGTCGAGGAGTTTATTCCAGTTAGTCGCCAGCGCCATTGTCCTGTCGTTAACTAGAGNNCCTACGTATTCCTCATCGTCTAAGACTCCTCGTATTACATCCAGAAGACCTAACTTGTCCGCACTTTGAATTATATCAAGAACTCTATTTAGACTTTCTAATTTTTCTTCAGAAAGAAGTCTATCTAAAGCATCAAGTTGAGTATTCATGGGAAAAAAATCACCAGCTTGCAAGGAACTTCTCTAGCGCCATATCTCCTTTAGTCCACATGAAGTACTTCGTGAATAGTTCCTTCTTCAAGTGGTTCATTGGTGCTGGATCTGCTACCGTTACGCTTCCGCCGTACCATGTATCGTCCTTTACTGATACTGCGAATCCTTCGTATGGATTGTCAGCTACGCACACTATCGTAGGATAGTATGTATCTACCTTAGTGGGGACACCTAACCTGTTTGCCAGATGCTGGGCAGCGATCCTCCCTGTCATGACTGCAAGGTACCCTAGTTTAGGTATAGTTATCGAGTTGGAGTCTCCGACTGCGTAAACGTTGTCGTATTTAAGCGAAACCATGTTTCCATCAGTTGGTATAAATCCTCCATCGTCTACAAGGTCAGGAGTTGAGTTCTTCAACGCAGGGTTTCCAGTATATGGTGGAAGCACTATTGTGAGATCACTTGGAAGCTTCTTGCCATCTTCAGATATTATCTCCTTATCCGTGATCTCCTTGATCTTGAAGCCGTGAACTAGATTAACTCCTAACTGCTGATATATTGAAGCAACAGCCTTCCTAGATCCTACTGATAGATCGGATAGGTACTCTCCAGGTGAGAATACAGTCATCTTTATCTTGTTAAGCAATCCCTTCTTCATAAAGTAGCCGTGTAGCATTAGCGACATCTCGAATACTGGTCCTTCACATGCAGAGTCTCCCGTAGGAACGTAGTTCTCTGGGACTTTCGGCTTGGGGTTGTGGCCTTGATAGAAGAATCCAGATCCTATGGTTATATTTCCTCCTTTAAACTCGCTAAGCTTCTCTCTTAATTTGACCGCATATTCAGGCTCACAAACGCTGTATCCATAATTATCCCATCCTTTCAGCAACTCTGTAGCTAAATGAGCTCCTATTCCTACTATCACATAGTCATAGTCCTCCTCTACTATTGATCCGTCAGGTCTCTTGTAAACTACTGTGCTTTTTGGAGCATCAATTTTCATCACTTCTCCTTGTTGAAACTGAATTCCCTTCTCAGGCATTGCTTGGCTTAGATCTATCTTGAGCTCTTCAACGTCTCTTACACCTATAGCTACATGAGGCAATGATGGTCTAAAATAGGTGAACCTATCCTTATTTACTAGCTTTATGTCTGCCTTATTTCCCACTAACCTCTTTAACGTATATGCAGCGCTCAATCCTCCGAACCTTCCTCCTAGTACAAGTACCTTTGTCATGTTTATCTAGTTATATGTTCATTTAACGTACTTAATAAACCTTTTTAAAAAACTCTTTATAACCTAGAACTTTATTATTAGTTATCTTTATAAGCTTTTTATATTTAAATATACTTACGTTCAATATTATCTCATTTTAATTAAAAATTATATCAAAAAGAATTTGTACAATATTAACATGAGAAAATATATCGTTTCATTTACCAATTTTATGTCTATAACTTATTATACCTGCAACTCAACAAGCAAGATATAGACAATATAATTTCACAAGTCTATCTTTTTATGCAAAAATAGTTCGCTATTTACTAAATTGTTAACTAAACCTCTTATACAAGACGGGTTATATTGTAACTTAGATATCAAATACAATTTAATAGACATAGCTTTTATTTAAAGAGAAATGAAAAAAAACTTTAAAATCATTAAAGTATACTTTACTAATATGTTATCACTAGAAGACAAGTACGTAGAAGTAAAAGGCACTAAAATTCACTACGTCGAGAAGGGAAATGGAAGGCCATTCCTCCTTTTCCATGGCGCAAGATTCAACGCCTATACCTATAAAGAGACAGGTACAATAGATGCAATAGCTGATTCAGGTTTTAAAGCAATATCAGTAGATTTCCCAGGCTATGGAAAATCATCCTCAGGAAGCTTTTCAGACCTCAGCGACTTCATCAATTCTTTCGTTGACGAAATGAAACTTGAAAAACCAATAGTACTAGGTGCATCTATGGGTGGAGAGGCGGTGCTAGGCTTCTCCGTGAGACATCCTGATAAGGTAGGTGGACTTGTCCTTGTAGGTGCTGTGGGCGTATCATCTTACGAGCGCGAACTTTCTAAGTTAGACGGGAAACCGGTATTGCTTATATGGGGTTCTCATGATGGCGTGTCGAGCAGAAGTAACGCTGAGTTGATCCAAAAATATGTAAAGACATCTAAGTTCTTCACAGTAGGAAAACAGCACGCATGTTACCTTGACGATCCTAACGGCTTCAACGAGAAGATAAAGGAGTTCCTAAAGGGTCTTTGATGTCAGAAGAAGACCAAATACTGATGGATAAGCTAAAGGATGTTCTAATAGATTCCAGATACCTACAAGTTTTGGAACATTTAAAAAAGGCTAACGTGGACTACGGAAAATCGATAATGCTGAACACTAAAATTCCGATACAGGATGTCGTTGATATACTAGACTACCTTGAAAAGAAAGGACTGATAGAGAGGGTCCATGGTGCTACTCTAAAGAACACAGAGGCTAAGTACAAGCTCAGCTCTGAAGTACATAAACACCACACTTACTATACATTGACCAGGATAGGAGACCATCTGCTCAGGAGGCTCGACGAAAGGATGCTTATAAAAGGATACATTTCGTTGCTCAAGTCCGATGAGCTCTACCTTTCGTTAGTGTCATTAGCTGATCAACTTAACGCTGATCATGCTTTGACTTACGCTAAGCTTACGCATAAACCAATAGAGGAAATAATACCTAAACTTGAGGAGTTAGAGAGAATGGGAATTATGGAAGAGGCAAAAGCTAAGGTGATAAAGTTCGGAGAGAGGAAGTCTAAACCAAAGAAAGAGACGAGAACGCATCACAAATACTATGGACTGACAAGGACTGGAGAGATGGTAGTAAGGGAGATGAAAAGAAAGGGAGTTATAGGAAAGTAAACTGTCCCAACGTTGAGGAAGCCTCTAGAAGTTAGTTGAAGGGTAGATGATTGAAAAATGTACTATGTTACTAAACCATTAGACTTTTCTCTATTAATATGCTTTGAATATTGCATTTTTTAAAAAAAACTGATCTATTAACTCAATGAGCCCTGCCTATCTTCGCGATTAAGTCGCCTTGGATCTTCTCGACTGACTTAAGAAGTGGGATCATGAGAATATCTTTCTTGTTTTCTTCTACCGCTTTCTGGAGAACTTGATCTATGTTCCTTCTAACAATGAGTTCAACCATCTTCACCCTCCTATCAACGATTCTCTGCCTGAAGATACCTTTAGACTCGAGGAATGACCTATGCTCTTCAAACATGTCCACCAACTCCTTTATCCCTTCCCCTTTAGTTGCAACAGTCTTTGCCACTATCGGTTTCCATCCGTCTCTGAAGTTGACCTCTGCGGAATCTATGGCGAACTTGGTAGAGATGTAAGAGGCTTCTGCCTCAGGCTTATCTGCCTTATTGATAACGTAAAAGTCACCTATCTCCATTATTCCCGCTTTAAGAGCCTGAATCTCATCACCTGTCCCTGGTACTGTAAGCACAGCGATTGTGTGCACGCTCGATACAACCTCGGTGTCCGTCTGCCCCGCTCCAACGGTCTCAACTATTATTCTATCATAACCTAGCCCGTCAAGGGCTTCTATGAGCATAAGTGCCTCAGCTGAAACTCCTCCTAAGTGTCCCCTTGATGCCAAACTCCTTATGAAAACGTTATCTAATGTGCTTCTATCCTGCATCCTAATACGATTGCCCATAAAGGATCCTTTAGTGAAAGGGCTAGAAGGGTCTATCATTACAACTCCAACCCTATGATTTCTCCTCACATACTCGTCGATTAGGGCCCCAATGATTGTACTCTTTCCAGCTCCAGGTATTCCGGTAATGCCAACTACGTGAGCGGAGCCGGATCTCTCCGCCAAGTACTCTAAAGCCTTCATTCCCTCTGGGTCAACGTATTCTATCTTTGTAAGTAACTTAGCTATCGCAATTTCCTCTCCCTTAAGAGCTCTCTCAAGAAGCTCGCTCAACCTTTTGGCCCCTCTTCTTAGCCACGGCTTGCTTTATGAACTCAGAAATCTCCTTCAAGTTGGACCCAGGCATGAACACTTGGTCTACTCCCATATCCTTCAAAGTCTGAATGTCTTGAGGTGGTATTACTCCCCCTACCACTAGGACAACATCATTGAGCTGATTCTCTTTCATTAACTTAGTGATGTGAGGTATGAGCTCTAAGTGAGCTCCGCTCAGTATGCTTATTCCTATTACGTCTGCATCCTCTTGTACAGCTGCCTTCACTATCTGCTCTGGAGTTTGTCTCAGACCTGTATAGACTACCTCCATGCCTGCGTCCTTCAAAGCCCTCGCTATTACCTTGGCTCCCCTGTCATGTCCGTCCAATCCTAGTTTTGCCACTACCACCTTGATTCTTTTCTCCAAAGACATCAAAGAACTGTAATCTTTAAAACGTTTAAACCTTTCGGCGATTTAGTTTCTATAAGTAAAATAACTTTGACATAAATTCTAGAAGTTTTTTTAAGTAGCTTAGTTTACATAATATCAATGACTGAGCTCTCAGGGACTACGCTGAAGATTTATAATTATATGATTAAGCAGAAAAAACCCGTAAAACTCACTAAGATCCAAAGAGACCTTAACATGAGCTCAAAGTCTCTTGTACACTACCACTTGAAGAAGCTAATAGAAGAGGGACTAGTGAAAGAAGTTGACGATGGCTACATGGTCAGCAAGGTTGTTCTAGAAGACTACATAAGAATAAGGAGTATGATATTACCTAGCTCAATATTCCTAGCTTCCTTCTTCGTGTCTTCTCTTGTTCTCTTTATACTCATTTCTCTGTTCTATCCTGATAGCAATGCAGGTAGCGTCTTTGCAGGGCTCGTAATAGCTACAGCGTCAGCTTATTTTGTAAGGGATGTTATGCGAAAAATTAGGAGATTTTAACCTATGAAGACTAAACCTTTGTAATATAGTAGTAAAATACTAATAGAGATGAAAAAGCCAGAATAATAGTAGCCAAAGAAGGGTATATGTATAGAGGATTGGGGTTATTTCTCCACATGATGAAATCAGTTAGGAAAGAAAAGAACTCTCCTATCATTAATACTGCAAGGATTGATAATACTCTAGTTAGGCCACTTTTAAATTCCTTACTCAGCCTAAAGAACTCAATCATAATCAGAACCGTGATAATTATTCCTATAATTGCAATAGAAATATGTAAATACCAGATTTTTATCATTTTAGAGTATAGTAGGATTGATTCCCTTATTTAATGTTTTCCCTAAATTACGTAATTAATTAAAAGGAGTATCTACTTCGAATAAGAATATAAAATACGCCATGGTTAAGAAACGTGTGAAAGGCTGGTCGATGATAGTTGCCGGCATACTGGCATCGGTGTTCTTTGCTGCAATAGCACTTTACGTTCCTTACGTCATGTTGCATTCCGAAAGAATTAACGGAGTTATAACTGTTTCAGAAGAAGGAACTTTAAATGAGTATAATCAGAGCGCAATACTATTGTCTTCTCCTAGAACTTGGAATGAAACACCAGCATACCTTTCATCAAACTATTCTAAAGTTATGGTACTACTCTTAAATTATAGCTCTCTTGAATACAATATCTCATCTAATAATGAAGAGGAAAATAATACTACATTCGGCATTGAAGCCAACGCAAGCCCTCTATCTACTACATTAAATGGAAGCCAAATTTTCTTCTTTATAATGAACTCCTCTTTAGTTTGCTCTAGAGGAGATACTTTCTCAGTATATCCGGATTTGATTTCTGTAAATGCGACAGAAGTTTTACCCTTACTAATATCTTTCTCCCCAAACGATTCAATATATTTTCCAATATATTCTCACTATTACAATGTAAAGAGCATAAGATACACATACAATCCTTCCGACAATAAGGTTTACGTTCAACTCTACCTTAATTTTCACATCAGGGAAAGTCAATTTGATAATTATCAAGTAATGATAATAGTGATACCCCTGAGAGATACGATGGGTTCGACTCAGAACATTGTTTTCGTGGTCTTAAACAAAGGTATTAATTAGAGGGCAAAAATATAAAATGTACAATAATATTAATCATTATCTTGCTATTTGAGTAATTGCTAAAAATCTTTTTTATTATTTTACAAGAATGTCATCTATTTACAGCTCTAATTCCTTTAGTGTAAAGTAAATTGACGCTTGAGCGTTAGAGTCCTCCTGAAGTGGTGATCTGCAGTTACCCACATATAAACCTCTGTACTTCATCGCGATCTTAACTCCTGTCGGATAATCAGGCAATGTAGTTACCTCAGCTAGCATTCTAATTTTGTTTGCTATATCTATGACTTCGGGATTAACTCCAGCATCGGATTTCTTAACAACTTCCATTACTAGTTCAGGAGCGAAGTTCCCTACTGCTGTGACTATACCTTCCACATTATCTATGATCGCTTGAAGAATTGCAAGATCACTACCTGAAAACAGCTCGAACCTTAATTGACCTCTAAGACTTATGAAAGAAGACAGCTCTTTTAGATCATTAGTAGATACCTTTACTCCATCTATTAAACCTTCCTCAACTAATTTCCTTATGTAATCTATAGGAATATCTAATCTAGTGGACAAGGGATTATAATAAAAGTAAACCTTGTTCCCAGTCTTCCTTAAAGACTCGAAGTATGTCATTAACCCCTTTAGTCCTGTGACGTGATAAAGAGGAGGCAAACTGAAAATGGAACCAACCCCCAGATCTATCACTTTCCTTGTCAACCTTATGGCATTACTTACGGAATCGGAACTAACTCCAACGATTACATTCTCCTTGTCTTTGCTCCTCTCGAGTACACCTTTCACAATGGTTAATTTCTCATCCTCATTTAGCATGTTGAACTCTCCTGTAGTGCCGAGGACCCAGTAAGAGGAAATCCCGTTCTTCCTCTGGAAGGAAATCACTTGATCTAAAGCATCTACGTCTATCTCTTCCTTAAGGTTAAACGGCGTTACCAGCGCGGTTATTACGTTCATTTTAAGGTCGATTTAGTAAAAGGTTTATTTACTTAAAAGCTGATAGTTAAATTAATGCAGATCTCGAAGAGGGAGTACGACTATCTTACGGTTATAAAGAAGTACAATGACGGAAAGACTGGTGCGAAAATAACAAGGATAGCCAAAGAAATGGGTATCTCTCCAGCTAGCGTCTTTGAGGAAATAGATCACCTAGTAGATAAGAACCTAGTTAGAAAGGAAAGAGATGGAATATGGATAACCGATTCTGGGGAACGAGAATACGAGGAATGGACTAAAACACATAGAGTAGTAGAGACATTTTTAGTGAGGTTAGGCTTCGACGAGAAATCAGCTTGTGACTTCTCTAAGAAGTTTGACTATGCAGTTCCAGAGGAAGTTATGGAAAAACTTTATGTATACCTAGGCAAACCTAAAAAGTGCCCTCATGGAGGCGAGATTAGCCAAGAATGAACTTTATCCCTAGCTCTTATTCTATTCTTCTTGCGTTAATGTTTCTTGAGGCTCTAGGTCTTCCAGTACCAAGTGAGGTTATAATGCCTTTAGCAGGATATTTCTCTTCGCAAGGGCAATATAATCTCCTAGGTGCAATATTCGTGGGAACTATTGGAGCTACAATAGGCTCGTTTTTAGACTATTTCATAGCCCTATTTATAGGAGAATCCGTTCTCCTCAAATACGGAAAGTACATAAAGTTAAATCAAGCAAATTTAAATAAAATGTATCTATGGTTTAATAAATATGGTATCTTCACCGTTTTCTTTTCTAGGTTTCTTCCAGCAATCAGGGCCCTAATTTCCTATCCAGCTGGGCTGGCTAGGATGAACCTTTTAAAGTTTTTTATTGCTACCTTTGCAGGCCAGTTCTTGTGGAACGGAACTTTAGCATACATCGGATTTCTATTTGGTAGGAATTATTCTGCAATAGTATCACAAGTTGATCATATTACCTATATTATAACAATAATGCTAATTATAACGTTAATAGTTGTTATTATTTTATATAAACGTAACTTTTTAAAGTATAAACGATAAATTCATCTCATGCTTCCAGATCCATCATTTTCAGTAACTCTTTCTCCCTTACAGCTAATTCTTTCAGTTATCTCTGGTGTTCTGGTAGGTTTTAGCCTTGGATTAATAGGAGGAGGAGGTTCTATATTAGCTATCCCTCTTTTGTTATACTTCGTGGGTCTAGCTTCAGAAGCTAGGAATCCAACCGAATATAGCTACATTGTTCACTTGGTTCTAGGAACTACTGCTCTAGCTGTTGGCTTAAATGCATACTTGAACGCTTACATGCATTTCAGGAGAGGGAATGTAAGAATGAAGCAGGGTATCTTCTTTACTATCCCTGGAATAATAGGTGACATCATAGGAGCCTATTTGAGCCATCTGATGTCTGGAGCGTTCGTGCTGTTTCTCTTTAGCTTCTTGATGATAGCAGTTGCGGCAAAAATGTGGAAAACCAAATGTAAAACACTTCAAACTGCAACTAAAGCTGTAAAAGAGAATGGAAGTGGAGGTTTGTCTTCTTTGATCTCAGGTGTAAATTTGCAAAGGGTTATCCCAGCTGGACTTGCTGTAGGCTTTGCCTCTGGTTATTTTGGAATAGGAGGAGGATTCCTAGTAGTACCGGGACTTTTGTTCAGTTCCTCGCTTGACATGCTAAGAGCAGTAGGTACATCTTTGATAGCCGTGGGCACTTTCGGAGTTACCGCAGCATCTACATATGCATTTTATGGTGATATAAACATCATCGTTAGCATACTCTACCTTATTGGAGGAATCGCAGGAGGCTATGCAGGAGCATCTGTAGCATCAAGTATACCAAAAAGCACACTTAGAAAAATATTTGCTATAATCATAGTTGTAGTTGCGTTTTATACTATGTATCAAAATATAAACGGATTATATTATCTCTTACATTTGATTTAAAATTCTTTTTATTCTTCTATACTTATCACCAAGTTAGCTATCTATCTTCAAGTCTCAGTGAAC
>DAHF01000116.1:5059-5219 GCA_002495845.1 Sulfolobus sp. UBA167 | reverse complement strand
TTAGGTTCGACTTCTTCTTTAAGTCGTTCAACTTCTTCGTGAGGTCTTGGTACTCTTTCTCCTCATCATCAGCCTTCTTCCCTTCCTTTTTAACCCTCTCCAAGTTCTTGGGTACGGTATCGCGCATGGCGTCTATCAACTTGTTTATGTCTTCCTCCAT
>DAHF01000116.1:0-5049 GCA_002495845.1 Sulfolobus sp. UBA167 | reverse complement strand
CGTAACTCTTCTCCTTTATTTCCTTCAGGACTTTCGAAAGATCCATGAGCGTCTACTGTTCATAAGTTAAAAAAATTTTTGATTTAAGCAAGAATCTGTACCCTATTTAAGTTTTCCTTGTAGAAGTTGTAGAAGTCCTTAGTTGCAGATATCAGGTGCCATCTATCCTTTTCATCCAGGAGGGACTCCAAGGAGGGGCCTATCTTGCTTCCCACTACTACGGGCTCGCTGATGTGAATGACTTCGTCCTCGAAGTAGTGGGGGAAAGCTATCGACATTACCTTGTTCTCGTTCAACACTATGCTCCTCACTATCTCCTCTATGATCGTCCCGGGACCCCAAGTTGTGCCTCCCATAGCCTTTATAATGTCACCTGGGATGGACTTAACGTACTTCTCTACTTCCTCTTTGTCTAGCTTGTCCCCTACCAGCTCGTCCTTCACCGCTACTGTACTCCACAGGATCACTGCGTCGTCGCCGTGTTCCCCTCCGACGTAACCGTTCACATAGTTCACCGGGACGTTCAACTTCTTAGCTATGAAAGACCTCATCCTCATGGTCTCCACTTGATCTCCAGTGCTGATCGTATACTTCCCTGATATCTTCATGAAGACCGAGGCCATCATGTCAACTGGGTTGCTCACCATCACGTATATAGCGTCGTTCCTCTTCGGTAATTCCCTGGCTAAGCCGGCTATGATCTTTGCGTTCTCGACGAAGAGGTCCCTCCTGTCCATCCCTGGCTTCCTCGGCTTGCCCGCGGTGATCACCACGACGTCGCAGGACGTCACATCGTCCAAGGAGTTTGTCCCCAAGACCTCGGTCCTGAGCCTCCTTGACGCTAAAGCGTGTCTGAGCTCGTGCTCGAACTTTTGGGGCAGGTCTGGAATTATGTCGTAAAGGACTGCCTCATCTACGTAACCTCCCATCAAAACGTTAAACGCTATTGTCTGACCTATCTTTCCTGTACCTATAAATCCTATTTTGGTCATTTTGAGTCACAGTTACATTTCTCAGTTTACTTTTTTAAGTTTTACGTATTATTTTTATAATGGTAAAAAAGAAATGAAAGATCAGCTACTTAATATGATAGTCGAGCATTACTCCTCTTACTCCCTCGATGGGGAGGAGGATCTCAAAATGAGGCTACTCGACGCCTTGGCTGTAGCTCACGCTGCCAGGAAGGAGGTACCTTTATCCTTATCGTTAGTCCCAGGAGAAGTTCCATCATTGATGGGAATTGCCTCGCTTGACTCAGCCGCGTTCATCAACACATTCCTCATCAGATATCTTGACTTCAACGACACATTCCTGGGGCTGGAACCCCTCCACCCTAGCGACATGATAGGTGGGCTTTTAGCCTTGGGCTACGTTCAAGACTCTTCAGGGGAGGACCTTCTCCGCTCCATGGGTCTTGGATACGACATAGGTGTGTCCTTGTGTAGGACGACTTCCTTGAGGAAGAAGGGCTTCGATCACGTCAACTTTCTGGGGATAGGGGCTACAGTAGGGTGTAGTTACCTGCTTTCCCTGAGCGAGGAGGAATTGAGGAACGCCGTCTCCCTCACGGTTGTACCTCACGTAGCTCTGCGCGAGACTAGGTCGGGAAAGTTGTCCCACTGGAAGGCAGGGGCAGCGGCAGAGGCGGTAAGGAACGCTGTTTTCAGCTCCATCCTAGCTAAGTCAGGAATGACAGCTCCCTCACTCCCCTTCCAAGGGAAATTCGGTTTCATCGGCGTCGTAGCTAAAGACATGGACTTATCAAAGTTCAGACCCAACGCGGAAGTGAGGAACACTGCAATAAAGGAGTTCCCAGCAGAGTATCACGCTCAAGCCGCGGTCGAAGCTTCGCTCAAGGTCGAGTGGGAAGGGAACATCGAGAAGGTCATCGTTGAGACATATGAAGCTGCTGTCTCGATCCTGGCAGATCAGGAGAAGTGGAACCCAGAGAACAGGGAGACTGCAGACCATAGCCTCCCCTTCGTAGTCTCTTATTCCCTCCTCAAGAGGGACTTCTGGCTGGACAGCTATTTCCATATACGTGACAAGGAAGTGAGGGACCTCATGAAGTTAATCCAAGTGAGGGAAGTGAGGGAGTTCTCAGAGCAGTACCCAGAGAAGCTTCCAGTCAGGATCACGGTAAACTCTTCCTCTGTAGAGGTTGATTCCCCCAAGGGGTATCCTACCAACCCCATGACGATGAAAGATGTGGAGAGGAAAGCCAGAAGGTTGGGCTTGTCAGAAAAGGTTATCAGCATGGTTAGAGATTTGGAAAACGTGAAGGTGAGAGACCTTGTCAGAGAAATCGTCCACTGATTTCATGGTAATACCCGGGGTATTCAATCCTTTTTCAGCCATGCTCGCTAAAAGGGCAGGGTTCTCAGCTGTCTACTTGTCTGGCGGTGCACTGACCTCGTCACTGGGATTGCCCGACCTCGGGACGATAACTTTGGACGAGGTCGAATGGATGCTTCAGAGGATCACTGAGACGGTTGACATCAAGGTCGTAGTCGACGCGGACACTGGGTTCGGTGAGGTGCTGAACGTTTTCAGGGCAGTTAAGAGGCTCGAGAAGGCGGGGGCGTGGGCGATCCAAATAGAGGACCAAGTTATGCCCAAGAAGTGCGGCCACCTCAAAGGGAAGGAGGTAGTGCGCCCCGAGGCAATGGTGGAGAAGATAAGGACAGCTCTGAGGGCCAGGGATAATTCCCTCATAATAGCGAGGGTCGACTCCAGATCCGTCCTTGGCCTGAGGGACGCGATAGAGAGGGCTAAGAGATACCTCGATGCAGGGGCTGACGTGATCTTTCCGGAGGCTTTGGAGAGCAAGGAGGAGTTCTCAGAGTTCAAGAGGGAGATAGGTAACGCTAGGCTACTTGCAAACATGACCGAGTTCGGGAGAACTCCCCTGATAACTACAGAAGAGTTCAGGAAGATGGGATACTCCATGGTGATCTTTCCTGTCACTGCGTTCAGGGTGGCTGCGAAGGCGATGAAGGATGCATACGACGCAATAGCCAAGGAAGGGACTCAATCCTCCCTCTTGGACAAGATGATGACAAGGGAAGAGCAGTACGACGTGATAAACTATTACTTCTATGAGGATCTAGATAGTTCTATGTCGAAAGGTTTATAGTCTACTATATCAACAATATTATTTATGATTCAAGAAAAAATTAAAAAAATAATTACGCGCCCCATGGTTACGGTCAACCAGGGAACGACCCTTTTGAACGCGGTGAAGCTAATGGCTTCTCAAGGGATAGGTTCAGTGATAATAGTGGATAACCAAGGCAAACCAATAGGGATATTTACAGAGAGGGATCTGCTCATGGCTATAGCTAGGGGAGAGTCCACAAACGTCGCTATAGAGAAGATAGCCACGGTAGGGAAGCTGATCACTGTAAACGAGGAAGACAGCGTGGGGAAAGCTGCTAAGCTCATGCATGAGAACAACATAAGGCACTTGGTAGTCCTAAACCATGACGGAGGAGCTGTGGGGGTCATATCGATCAGGGACATAATAAGTGAGAAACACCTCCTCTCTGCGATATCCTCAGAGCCGGGAGAAGAGTGGGTGGGGGGTGACTGATGCAGATAAACAGAGGTCTGGAGGACGTAATAATAAAGACGACTTCCCTTACATTCATAGACGGAGAGAGAGGCATATTGAGGTACAGGGGTTACGACATAAATGACTTGATGAATGCCTCATACGAGGAAGTGATTTACCTCATGCTTTACGGTGACTTACCGTCTAGGGGGGAGCTAGAAGAGGTGAAGTCGACCATAAACGAATCATACGACGTGCCTGAGAGCGTAATTAATGTGATCTTCTCCCTGGGGAGGAATTGCGATCCTATAGGTATGATGGAGACTGCCTTCGGAGCGCTTGCCTCAATTTACAACCCCACATGGGACAAAGGAAGGGACAAGGAGACCGCGTTAAAGATCATAGCGAAGGCTTCCACTGTGACGTCAAACGTGATGAGGGCCAAGGAGGGACTTAAGCCTAAGTTGCCTGAGCCATCCGAGAGTTACGCTAAGAGTTTCCTCCGCTCTTCTCTTGATAAAGAGCCGGACAATCTCGAGGTCAGAGCAATGGACAACAGTCTGGTGCTCTACACTGATCACGAAGTCCCTGCGTCAACTACGGCTGGTCTGGTCACGGCATCGACGCTTTCTGACATGTACTCCTGCGTCACGGCGGCCTTAGCTGCACTTAAAGGTCCTCTTCACGGTGGTGCTGCCGAGGGTGCTTTCAACCAGTTCGTGGAAATAGGTTCTCCTGATAAGGTGGAGGAATGGTTCTCAAAGAAGATGCAGGAAAAGAAGAGGATAATGGGGTTTGGGCATAGAGTGTATAAGACTTACGACCCGAGGGCTAGGATCTTCAAACAGCTAGCTGAAGAGTTGTCCTCGAGGAAGCCTGATGCTAAGACGTATTTCGAGATCGCGTCGAGGCTAGAGAAGATAGGGGAGAAAGAGCTGTCTGAGAAGAGGCTATTTCCGAACACGGATTTCTATTCAGGGATAGTGTTCTACTCGATGGGTTTACCCGTCTACATGTTCACTCCTATCTTCGCGCTTTCGAGGACGCTTGGATGGACGTCACACTTCATAGAATATGTGGAGGAGCAACACAGGCTCATAAGGCCTAGGGCAGCGTACATAGGGGCTGAGAAGAGGGAGTTCATTCCCCTTGAGAAGAGAAATCCTGGGAAATCTGGAGAGGAAAATAAAGCAAGTCAAGGCTGATGTGATAATCTAAAGATGAAGCCAGGATGCTACGTAAAGTACAACACGACTAAAGGAGTAGAGGCTAGTGATACTGAAAGCGAAGGGTAAGAAGAAACTTCCACAAGGCTGAACCTCTATTTTTTCCGGCGGGGAATGGGAAGACCCCTTCTTGATTGAGCCCATAATGTTTTTGGTGAAGAACATGGTTTGTTCCAATGTCTACCGTATTTCGCCTTCGCGCTTACGCTGATGAACTCTTAGGGCGTTGAAAGCACGGTTGATGGCGTGCGAAGTATACAACAACCTGAG
>DAHF01000117.1 GCA_002495845.1 Sulfolobus sp. UBA167 | reverse complement strand
GGGATGGCTTCAGAGTTATTTCTATTTCTGATGTAAATTAAAAGCATTTAATTACATTTTCCTTTCTGCTAGCCTAAAGAACAGTTGTGGTGAACGTTCCTGATATAGAGCAAAACAGTGATGAAAGAAAAAAAGAGATGCATTGTTTTTAATTAAGACATTTAATTTGATACCTTAGTTGCTGTCCTTGCTAGAGAGCTTGAAAAAGCATCCAACATCTTGTCCAAAGACCCTGTAAGAGAAGCCCAGTACAAGGACATGAAAAGCTTCTTAGAGGTATAGAACACGAGGTTCCTCCCTTGCGCAACGCTCTTCTCGTAGTCCATGTATACCATCATTCCTTTGCTGTTTCCAGCGTAGACTGCGCACATTGCTCTCCCGTCAAAAAGGGGTTTATTTCCTCCATTGATATCGTTAGATATGCTTTTAGCTACGTGGATTGCCTCAAAGTGAGCCAAGGCTCCGGTTTTAGGTGGAAACGTGATGTTTGTAGTGTCGCCTATGGCATACACGTTATCGAAGTTCTTGTACTTTAAACTTACCTTATCCACCGGTATCAGACCGCTGTCATCTGATAAATCCTCAAATTCCTTATGTACCTTTATGGGCGAATCGATTATAGCGTAGTCAAACTGGACTTTTTCCCCGTCTTCTGATACCATCGTGTTTCCGTCAACTCCACTCAACTTAAAACCCCTCTTGACTTGAATTCCCAACTCCTTTGACGCTTGCCCCAGCAAGTTCGCCATGGGAACTTGAAGCTTAGGAGGTTGTGCAACAGGGTTTAGGAGAATAACATTTGCCTTTGGGTACTTTCGTTTCAACATGAAGGATATCTCGAATGGAGCCGCAGGGCACTTTATCAGCCCATAATAGCCTACTACTACGTTCTTTCCGTTCAGGTCAGCCATTCCTTCCTTGATTTTAGTAACGCTATCTATGTCGTGCCACGCCGGAAAATTGAACTTCTTTTTCTCTGTTACCCCGGGCGAGATCACGAGATAATCGTAATTGTATTCACTTCCATCCTCAGCAATAACCTTATGATTTTCAACGTCTGCCTTGACGACTTTCTTCTGGACGAAGTTAACTCTTCTATCTAGAAGTAATCTGGTCTCCTTCGTTATTGTCTCTGGTGTAGCATCACCAAACATGAAGTCGACTAGCCCAGGCTGATAGACGTGAAAAGGAGACTTGTCCAATATGGTGACGCTGAGATTGCTGTTCTTAGCCAACTGGTTTGCTGTGACTACTCCTCCGTTCCCAGCTCCTATTATAACTACATTTTTCTTTCCTTCCATCAAATAGAGTTATTCAATGTTTCTTAAAAACTTTGCATAAATTATGATTTTATTTAGATAAATTAAATATCTTTTCATCTTTCGATGTGTTATGCAACCTTTATTTCATAGTCTAACATTATATATGTTTAGTAAGATGGTGTTTAGCCATGCTAGGAAAGCTGAACTTAGAAAGGCTCAGGAAAGGTGTGCTGCGGTACTTAGTGATGGAATCTATATCCGAGAATCGCCTCAGAGTTTATGATATAATCAAGAGCATAGAAGAAAGGTTTAACGGCACATATCGTCCTAGCACTGGATCGATATATCCTATACTCAAAGGACTTGTAGACGAAGGATTAGTGGAAATAAATGAAGAAGACGGTAAGAAGACATATATCCTCAACAGTGCAGGAAAACAGGAACTAGAGAAGGCCAGAGAGAAGTTCAAGACTAAGTTCTCAGACGATTATACTGGTGATAAGAGGAAAATTGCCCTTGAACTGATGGATATGATAATTATCCTTTATGGTAATAGAAATTCTATAAGTGGAGAAGAAACTAAGGAGATCCTTGAAATAATAAGGACATGCAGAAAGAAGATTGAGACGGCCATAGGAAATCACAAAGGTTCAAACCAGGTCGAGTAAGGAAAGGGATGCTTTCACTACTTCAACTGGATCCTTTCCAAGGATGAATAAGGTCTTCTCTTTGCCAACGTCGCCTTCGTCAATTATGAACTTGTGAGACTCGCCTTTCCAAAGCTTATAGCAGAACTCCACCATGAGGTTCATAGTATGCCTCTCCAAATTTCTAGACTCTTGACTCTCCACACTCCTGTTGAAGATGCACATTTCCTCCTTTGGAAGACTCTTAACTATAGACTCTTCGTACCTCAAGTCTATAGCGCTCCTCATAGTTAGATCGTACTTCATAGCAGTGAGGATAACCCTAGCTATATGGTCTGATGCTCCGAACTGCGGGGGCATACAATAGAAAGACTTCCCGAAAGCACAGGTTATTCTACCCGGTATCGCGGCTACGTCTTCCACTTTTTTAGCTCCAGAAATAGCGTAACCTAAGTTAGTTCTTATCTCTGGTATCAAGAGGAAAGACCTCGGATTTGATATGAAAAGATCTGCAGCCTCCTTCAGTCTCCTCAGGACATCTTGACGATCGTCCTCCATATGATTTAAGGAGAAATCTAGATTAAAACTTTTCACAACGAAATCAGGAACGTACCTATGGCTAGTGACAAGAGTCCGGATATGAATATCCCATCAAAGGTCCCCATACCGCCTACGCTAATCATTTGAGGTCTGGCTTCTTGCAACATCTTTTTCAAGTTAAGTATATCTGCCCCTATAAGGGTTCCCAACACGCTACTGATGTATGCTGATAAAGGAACTAGAATAGGATGAATAGCAACAAACAACACATAACTAATTATTGAAGATATTAAAGAAGGAACTATTGGGGGCATAACTACACCTACACCTGGTATGACTTTAGCTATAGATTTGCTTATTAAAATTATTATTAATGTTTCAAATAAAACTAACGATAAGGAAAGCGGATGATGCAAAGAAAGCAACAAGAACAGAGTGGTAGCTAAAGGAAGAATTGCTCCTCCTGCATTAAGTGCTATATATGTATATGCCCTTTGAGAGAATGCTCTTGGAACCACGATCGGTATTCCAAAGAAGTATACAACGTCTTGTTGTATTGAAAATACACTGTTTTCAACCTTCTTTACCACTATGTTAATTGGGCTCAGAAGCAAGCTGAGAAAAGATATCTCCACTCCTAAAGCATAGCTTAAATAGAGTGGTAACCCAATGTAAGAAAAGATTTCGGCAAAATAACTAATTGCAAGAAATACTATAAAAATGCCCATGACGACGTGAAGCAGTATCGACATCGCTCCCCTGAAAGGAATGAGAAATATTATCCTTTTGTTATCTTCGTCCATGATAATTACTCTCTCTGACAGTTTTTATTAGCCTGTAAAAAAGCGTTCCAATCGTTCACGTTTAGTATCTCATGATCTATTCTCACGTCCTGAAACGAAGATGAATATTCATGATCTCTCCAAAAGCTTACACCGGTAAAACCTTTGTCGTCCTTCAGAGAACAGAGGGAAGACTCACACTTCCTAACTAAGTAGTTCACATCATCCCACGTCAGGAAAGGTAAGTCAGCAGGCACAGTTATCAAGGGTAAACCTAAAGTTTCTATTACTTGTATCACATCTTTTTCATATCCTAAACCCCTAGTGAAGATGAGAGAGCCTTCCATTCTAAGATAATTCCTCACGAACCGCTCTACTGGATGGCCCTTAGTAGTAGCAATCCATAAATCAGTGTGGGGAGAAAGGGAATCTACTATCAATTTGAGCATTGGGGCTCCGCATATTGATAACAGAGGCTTGTTGATTGAGAGCCTTTTACCTTTTCCTCCAGCCATGATCACAGTTCTCAAGTTCTCTTATTTTGTACTCTTTCACTTTTTTAAACCTCTTGAAGCCCAGTTTACGATATCTTTTCAATTCAACTAAGTATTTTCAGAAGAAAAATCGTACTTCTTCGTGTAGTATTAACAGTTGGCCTTCTATCTCTTTAGAGGGTACAACTCATCTATCCTTTTTTTAGGCTTTAGAACGAAAACCTCTTACTACTTGTAGACTGGAAATGCCTTAGAGGTAGTTGAAAAATACATTCAGCTTAAGAAAGCTAAATTAAGTTGGCACGTGAATGTAGAATGTAATGTTAGCCATTGACATGCATGACGTATGGAAGACCTACAGAAATGGCACGCAAGCGCTCAAAGGGCTAAACCTCCAAGTCGAGGGTGGGGAGATCTTTTCTTTGTTAGGACCTAACGGTGCCGGGAAAACTACGACCGTGAAAATTATATCTTGTATCCTTAAACCAGATAAGGGAAACATCAAGATATTGGACAAGGAAATCCCAAAGAACTGCGGAGAGATCTTGAGGGAAGTAGGAACTATGCCCCAGGAGTTTCAGGGATTTTCTGACCTGACTGTAAGGGAAAACATAGAGTACTTCTCCAGCCTTTACGACAAAAATGTAGACATTGATGAGCTCATAGACATGTTCGAGCTGAGGAAATACGAAAGGAAGAAGTTAAGGGAGCTATCAGGAGGTTTCAAGAGGAGGGTAGGGTTGGCTTCATCTATTTCAGGGCAACCCAAGATTCTCTTCTTGGATGAACCGACTGTAGGTCTGGACCCCAAGGCTAGAAGATCCTTATGGGAAGTCATAAGGAAATTGAAAGAGAGGGGAATCACGATATTTCTCACAACTCATTACTTGGATGAAGCCGAAAAGCTTTCAGATACAGTAGTAGTCATATACGACGGTAAAGTAGTCCGTAGAGGAAAACCGGGAGAGATTATAGACGAGTTTAAAAAAGAAACTCTAGAGGAGGCTTACTTAGAACTCATGAAAAATCTGGAGGGTGAGTCAGACGGTTAAGGCAAGGAATATCCTGAACACTACAAAAGCCATATTAAAGGACAACCTCAGGAATAGATTCGCCCTTTTCTGGATAATATTCTTTCCAATCGTCTTAGCTATCCTTTTCCCCCTTGTCTTCGGTGGGATAGGAAATGCCATACATATAACGGTCAGCGTTAACGGTTACCACTCACAGGAAGTAGCTAAGGCGCTAAACAATTCTAACATTTTCACCGGTGTCGTCGGAGTCAGCTACCAGGACTCGATGAGACAGGGATACATGTACGTCAACATAACCAACCAAGGTAGGGCTATAGGAGTTTACACAAACCTTCAGGACAAGCCCTTGGTACCATCACTGAAAGCTATAGTTGAGGAAGCCTTACTCGAGCCAAACGTTACTTTCTCGTCTAAAGTTACAAGTAATTATACCTTCAATGATTACCTGATATCTGGCATTATAGGGATAGTTTCACTGTCAAATGGGTTATTTGGCTTAATAGGGATAGCTTCTGGATATTACAGGGACAAAGTTGTGGACAGGCTTGCGGCCTCTCCACTGAAGAGTATAGAGTGGTCAGTCTCGCTCATACTTTACGTCGTGATTATTACTTTAATCTCAACTTCAGCCGTGTTGATAACCGGAATATTCTTCGGGTTCATACCGATAGCTGGAATAGCATTCCTGGGTTTCTTAGTAATTTCTACAATGATGTTCGCTGCAATAGGAGCTGTAATATACGGATTAACACCAAAGGAGAAACTCTTCGTTGCGCAGAGCGTGGTAAGCGCACTCATCTTCCCATTGATGTTCTTGAGCAACGCCTTCTTCCCGATATCGGCTTTCCCATCTTTCCTCAGACCTTTTGCGGAGTATCAGCCTTTATCTTTGATAGATACTGTGATAAGAGACCTAACAGTTTATGGCGTAGTACCTAACCTCTACTTGGTATTTTCTATCCTAGTCATAACATTAGTCCTGAACATCGTGGCAGGAAGGCTTCTTAGACTGAGGGAGACGGGACTATGATCAGCCAGACCTCTGCGGTATCCAAGAAGGTCTGGTCTTGCTTATAAAAGCCAATATTCCCTCCTTTGCATTATCGCTCTGTACTTGGTTTACGAGGTCGTCGAATGCGTCATATAGCATGTCCTTCATTCTAGAGTCTAGGTTCTTCTTCATCCACATGAGCGATGTAGGTGCCATGACAGACATTTTATCCATTAAAACGGAGGCTGTCTTCATTGGGTCCTCTGAAACGTAGTTCACTAGACCTATCTTCATGGCTTCATCTGCATCTATTTCCTCTCCAGTTAAGGCAAGTCGTCTAGCGTTTTGGTAGCCTATTATCCAAGGACCTATGCTAACTAAAACGGGCGGGAATACTCCCAGCTTTGCCCCTGGTGCGGCGAACTTAGTCCCGTTTTTGGATATAACAAAGTCTGAAACCAATAACATTTCCATCGATGCTCCATAGGCTATGTTCTCAGGGAGAGCTATAACTATCTTAGGAATTGACATTATCTTCTCGTAAATCTGCCTCATATAGTTGAAGAAAGTTCTAGCAAACTCTAAGTCGTCGTTGGCCTTCTTCAATTCAGTTATGTCTGCTCCTGTGCCGAAATTACCCTCACCTTGGATGATCAAGAACCTCGAAGCTCTATCCTCTTCGGCATTGGTTAGCGCATCGATCATATCTGTCATAAATTTTATATTAAAAAGGTTGTATTTTCCTCCGGTATTGAACTTTATAATAGAATAGTTACCATAACTTTCAAGTCTGACTACCAATTTGATACCACCGCAAATAGACACTAATGTTTGATATATAAAAAAACAATATGTTGAATTTTAACTTAACGGGGGTTAAGGAGAAAGTCCCCTTCCGGAGAGATAGCGCCTAGAAGAGTTTTTATACTAAACAGAAATAATATCTAGATCAAGGCTGAAAGAGCTGAGTCAGTACCAAGACTAGGGGTCTTAAGCTTGTGGAGAGCGAACCTTTTGTAACCTTTCACATGGGACATTACAGAACGGTTCCATTTATTGAACCTCGCGGATGAAGATCGAGGTTGCTCTGAGAAGAAAATCCTCATCGCGAAGTGGAGATGCTCCGTGAGGGCGGGATAGTTCACGAATGTGTACGCTATAGATCAGGATACCTATAGATCTGGTGTTAATTGAAAGAGGCCATTCATAAGGGCTAAACGATTTCGAGATAGGGTCGGGAAAAACTCTTTGTAAAGTTCGAAGCAGTCTACTTCTCTTATATTCCCGAATTCAGCCCTATCTCTTCTGAGATCTTCTTCAATATTTCACGGTTGTCAGGGAACCTCTTCTCCTCATATCTGGAGAATATCATTTTTTGGTTTAAGTAAACGTCGAAAATTCCATTCTCACCTTGGGAGAGGATAACCTCTACGTCTTGGAAATAGCTTAATACGTCTCTAGCGAGGTCAAGTGCCTTGTCGATGTAACCGCACTTCCTACAATAAACTACCTTTAGCATGTTTACCATAATTGACTTTCCCCCCAAGAACTCTTAAAAACTTTATAACTTATATACTATAATAATTAAATTTAGGTTTTAAACCAATATTATGTTGGGGAAATATTAAACAAACTTAAAACCTAGGCCTCCCTTAATAGAATTAATGAGAATCGCTGTAACATATGATAAAGAACAAAACCTGAAACCGTTAGATCAGGCCGATTTAATAGGCATAATAGACGATGAAAAGAAGGAGATCGAACAATATGAAAACGAGGGACTAGGGAGCAAGGAAGCTACCATGGACGTAATATTAGGGCTTGATGCGGATGCGATAGTCGTGAAAGAAGGGTTCCTATGCCCTGGGTCATACTACATGTCATACGGAAGAATAAAGTACATTCCCTCAAAATATTCTAACTTGAAGGAAATACAAGAGCACTTCGAGGAAATAAAGAAGTCTACAAAGGACGACCTAGAAGAAGAGATGTATGCCGAGAACGAGTTTTAAGACAAAGAGTTCCTTAATTCATCTATTAATTCATTTATTTTTATCTTTTGTTTTGGATCTATCTTATCGCTGTTTTCTATCAGATAGCGTATAACGAACTCTAGTTGTAATACTACGTCATTCACTCCTCCACCTTCGAATTTACCTAACTCTTCTCTCCCCTTCTTGGTAAGCTCATAATACTTCTTCCATCCATCAACTCTACTTATTCTGAGAAGTCCGTCCTGCTCAAGTTGATCTAATGCGGGATAAATAGAACCGGGAGAAGGCCTCCACATACCTAGAGTGAGCTTCTCTATTTCATCTATTATCTGCGAGCCAGTCATCTCACGGTCCTTCAGGACGTTTAGAATAACTTGCTTTAATCCTCTCTTTTGAAACCAACTCATCAAAAGAAAATAACTTCCAAGAGGAAAAATAACTTTCTTGAGGTCACAGAGGCCTGAATTCTTTCTCCACTAACTCAGCCATTTTGTCTGAGCATTCCTTGATGTCGGAGAGCATCTTGCCCTTCAGTTCATTGTAGTCCCTAGCCTTGTAAAGGTATCTTGGACGACCTGCCTTATTTCCTGGCTCCTTTATCCTCATCACTAAGCCCATCTCGAGGAGCTTATTTAAGCTCCTGTTAATTGACGCTTTGGATAGCTTGAGGTCACTCTCCAGCTCTTCCGTTCCTCTAGCATCACCCCTCATGAGCGCGAGGAGCACAGTCACATCTGTCTCAGATAGTCCATAGCAAAAGGATAGAATATCTACTAGACCTGCATCCTTCCCTGAAGGAAGCTTTATTCTTGTTCCAGACGATAATTGGGTTTCGGACATTTATGCCACAATTTAAGAATGTAATCTTCCACTATAAAAATTTTTTCCGACTAGAACAAGAGAATCTATTGAATGTGTTAAGCTAAAATGAAACTATTATACAAAATTAAATGATTGGTTCAGTACATAAGTGTACATAATACTAGCTTAATTTAGCTTAATACTCACTTATAGCTTACTCATTATTTTTTACTGTGATTAGGAAGTTTTATATAGTAGTTCTAGTAATATGATAACTTAGTGATCTAAGTGAGTGTCGAGGAAATAGTTAAGGTATCGAGAAACTACCAAGTTACGATACCTGCAAAGGTAAGGCAGAAGTTCCAAATAAAGGAAGGAGATTTAGTGAAAGTAATCTTCGATGATGGAGAAGGAGTAGTAAAGATCCAAATAATGAAGGAACCTTGGAAGTAATGAGTCGTTTGATTTAGAAGGTTTTTTTATCTCAACTCTTTTTTATTGCTTTCGTATATGTTTGTAGATATCCATTCACATATAGATAGTGAAGAATTTAACTCTGATAGAGATTCTATAGTGAAGAAGTGTAATATTATTATTGTTGATGCTGGGATTAACTACGAAAACGACTTAAAGGTTCTAGAGATCGCGGGTAGGTATACAAATGTCATACCCGCAGTAGGATTACATCCTGAAAACATAAACTATGACAATCCTCGGAAGGAAATTGACAGTGTTATTTCCCTTATAGAGAAGGCAGAAATAATCAGTGAGATAGGATTGGACTATTACTGGATAAAAGATGAAGAAAAAAGGAAAATACAAAAGAAGGTTTTAGAAGAGTTACTATCAATAGCCGAGAAAGAGAATAAACCTGCAGTAATCCACGTAAGAGGAGGACTCAGAGATTTCCTAGAAATTATAGAATCATTTAAAGTGAGGTTTGACGTTCATGCCTACGAAGGGAGCGTCAAGAACGCAATGAAGATAATCGAACTAGGAGGATATCTTTCGTTTCCACCAATAATAGTCAGAGATAAGCAGAGACAGATAATTGCTCTCAATGTTCCTAAAGAGAGAATACTTACTGAAACCGACTCACCTTTCCTTGGCTCCACACGTGACAGAAACGAGCCTTGTAATGTTAAGACAACGTTAGAAACTCTTTCCACCTTGTGGAAAATTGATATAAAAGACATAGAAGAAATTATATTCCAGAACTTTAGAAGATTCTTAAAGAAGACGTTTCAATAAAAATATTTTATAGGAAAATGATCAAGAAAAATGGGAAGACTAACTCGACATTATTTTTTAAAAAAAGAATTTGCTTTTTACCCCTCCTGAGGAGCGAAGTACACGAATAGGAAGAAAGCCAGGAAACCTATCATAGCCAATATTGTAAAGGGAAGCACATAAGGCGTTGCCGCTGCATGGAAAGAGATATCTCCAATTTCCCATAACAGGAGGAGTATAGCGAATATATAACCTATGCCTAAGAGCTTGAAGAAACTTACCATTTAGATCACCTATGACTCAACAATTACTGTTCCCCATAGACTCATGACATAACCCATTTGCTCGCCCGTCAGTGTACTTGACATTCCGTCTAAATCATAGTTATAGAACACTGGATATATTACTCCGTATAGGTAAGCAGGCGCCTTAGCATTAAACGTGAACACCATGTGACTATTATAGCTCAAAGTTGTAGTCTGAACGGGGGTTATTGTTCCGTTCCACCATACTGCATATATCCCTGCAGTTATGCCAGTGTCTGGAGATGCCTTGCCAGTAGTTGAATAGTTGTATAGATAATTGTGGTCACCCTTTGGAGTTGGAACGTACATGTTGAGGCTTACTGTAGAGTTAGCCTTGACAACGAAGGTTGGACCAGGAATGGTGTTATTTAGAACATTATAGTCATCAGCCACAACATACAAGTTAGGAGACATTGTACCGTTCTCTACATAGATAGGAGGATTGTAAGGATCTCCAACTAAGGCTGAAGTGAAAGCCTCATGAGTCGTCGTTATATATTTTGAAATGCTAGACGGAGATGAATAACCTGAGGTTGGTATTACGATCATGTTACCTTCCTGATAGCTAAACCATGGTCCATCGTATTCTCCGTTGACGAAAGTGTATACCCCAGTTTCGTTGGGAACGGGGAACACAGCGTAACCCGTGAGACCTGGGACTATTTGGACGTCAGTGATCTTATCACCGTAAAGTGGGAAGAAGAAGTTCGTAGTGGCGGTCTCTGGTCCGGCAACCATAGTAAGGTTCATCCAGTCTCCTGGATGAGCTACCAAAATGTTATAGTAGAAGTTATTTGTAGTATTTCCTATTTCCTCGATCGAGTTCACATCTGGGCCGTGTTCTGACAAGTTGAAATAATATTGATAGGCAGTTACAAGGACATTATCGACCTTAGCATTAGGAGGAATTTGACTTATTTCTTGTGGTACACCTCCCACGTTTCCGTCAAGAGGAGCTGTAGCCACACCAACTATTATGAAAAGGGCAAGCACAAACACTACCCATGTTAATTCCCATCTATCCTTTTTGTCCATATCTCTTCACCTTTAAGCTAACGCAAATAAAACTTTTCTTTAAAAAAATTAAATTGTCTTAGCTGCCTTGAGGGTAAATATGGCCATGACCACTATCCCTAACGTAAGCAAAAATATCCATAGCCATCCGGTAACTGTATAGAAATCTCCAGCTAACGCTAAAGGTATCGTGCTGATCACTATCAGGAAAGCTCCTACTATCCCTAAAGACCAGTCCTTTCCTAGACCTTTTTTNNACTTCGTGTGAAATAGCCTTAGCATTGATTTAGATAGTTTAATCGAGGATAATGAACTTAACTTAGGAGAATAGCTAAAACTCATTGCAACTTCGCTTATTAGCTCTGGTACACTGTTCCAGCTTTTCATAGGTTCTCCTTTAACTAGCGTTAACACCAAGTTCAGGAACCAAAGTAGTGTAGCAAAGTCAGCTATGAATGCGCCTACAGTAGCCATAACCTCACCCTCTATGATAGGCGAAGTGAGAGGATAGATCTCCGTTCTCCTCAGAACACCGGAGAATCCAACTATTTCAAACCCTAATATCAAAAGAGCTGTACCTATCATATAGCCAGCGAAATGAATCCACCCTAAAGACCTCGAATACCACGACCTTCCAGTCATCATGGGTATCATGAAGTACAGTACAGCGAAGGCTGCAGGCACTATAGACCAAAGTATCATAGCGTGGAAGTGACCAACAACATACATCGTATTGTGAATCACTGCATCAAAAGAAATTGTAGCATTAGATATTCCGGTTACACCTGCAGCTATCGCCCCAGCGAACGAGGTAACAGTCCACGCTGTAATGAGGTTCAGGTTCACTTTCGCGCCTTTCGCCGTTGCCCATAAGTTGAAGAAGGTCATCATGGACGGTATTACAACCGCGTACGTTAATGCTTCTTGAAGTAACTTCAGATCTAACGGAAGATTGACCATGTAAAGGTGATGTATCGGCACATTATTGGAGAAAATTAAGTAAAGTAGAGCGGAGATCCTACCCATTCTGTCGCTATAGAGGGGCTTATTCGCAAGCACAGGTATAAGCAAATACAAAGCTCCTACTGCTGGTAGCCATGCCATGTACACTATTGCGTGACCAAATATCCAGAACGCGACCTGATTGGCTATTACATCTAGCCCAGTAATATGATAAAAAGCTAAGACATCCCATACATCAGCCACTGTAACTCCGCTGTAGCCTATCATATAAAGTAGGGTGTCCATCAAGAAGTATACTAGAACTACTGGAAGTTTTTCCTTTAGTTGTTTCGTGGCCAAGTAATAGTGATAAACTATCCAAATCCCAGCCAAATAAGTAAAGGAGTCGAGGAGAATCCATCCTATGTACCAAGTAATGCTAGCTGCGTACTGGGAATAACCTGGAATTCCTAGAGGAGAGAGGTAATACCATGATGTCGAAGGGAAATAATTATCGAAACCAGGTTGACCAGTAATAATTATAGGACCTTCCATGAACATTGGAGAAATATTTATGGCTATGAAGGCAATATTAAGAAGCCATTTAGCCCTGGGTTGAATATTAAGAAGCTTTATAGTAAAAAATATGAAAAGAGCAAACTCTAGCTGTTGAGCGAACGGGAATAAATCTCTCGCACCATGAAGCGTTATAGAGGCAAAGTATTCCTGAGGTGAAAGAGGCAAAGTATTGGAAATTCCCCACATAGCCTCTTGTATTCTAACCATTAGAGCATCAATCACTCCAAGAAGTCCCCATATTACACTCATTACTAGCATTCCCATAACTATCCTGCTAGTCCAGTCTTTGTCAAGTTGGAAAAGAGATACTACCAAATCCTTTAAGCCCATAACT
Source organism: Sulfolobus sp. UBA167 (assembly GCA_002495845.1). Lineage (GTDB taxonomy): Archaea > Thermoproteota > Thermoprotei_A > Sulfolobales > Sulfolobaceae > Sulfuracidifex. The sequence goes on along the minus strand of DAHF01000117.1, from coordinate 28,662 downwards.
GATCTACATTAGTCTCACGCTTCATAAATATATGATCTAGCTCTGAAATACAAGGGATTCCGAATTAACAGTGTTTAGCATCTTTTTTAAAGAACTTTATTAAAAAAATAAAATTATTAGTGATTAAATGACGAAGCAAAATACCACTGACATAGACATTTCAAAAACTTGGTTTATGAAATGTTTTTCTAGCTAATTTAAATTTCACGTTATTACTACGGAATATTTATCACAGCTTCTAAGATAACGCGATGACAGCAAGAATATGGCAAGACTTCTATTTGGTGATACTATGATAATGGAAGTCAAGGAGAAGTATTACGTTTATGGCATAAAAAATGGTAACAACAATTTGGGGTTAGAGACGATCACATAGGATCTTTAGACGAGATAGCAGGGATTAGCAATAAGAACGAAGATGCGAAAACAACATAGCGCCAGAGGGAGGACTCGAACCTCCGACCGTCCGGTTAACAGCCGGACGCTCTTCCAGCTGAGCTACTCTGGCAAGCCTAGAAAAGTTAGATATACATAATAGTTAAAGTTATCGTAATGCAAAGAAACGCCAAACGTTTTATAGCCTCAATCAAAAATAGCTTAATTATTTCTATTATTTCTCTATTATTTATATAAGAATTTTAGAATTCGAAGTGAATTATAAATAGTGAAAGTGCCTAAAGCAGTAGATAGTTTCATTAATAGCCTTATACAACTATTCCTTGGTCGGGAAGGGTGGGAGTCTCGCCAGCTCTATTACCCAAGGGCGCAATGTGGGCACCAGAAACTCGTGCCTCATATGTTCATGGACTAATAGTTCCATCCTCATCGATGATAGCCGCCCGATGGGGCAAGATATTCGTAGGTCTCTCTTCTGGAGAGAAGAGAGATACTACGTTTACCGGGGGAAGCGGTCAGGTCCGGAAGGGAGCAGCCGTGCCCGGGTATCAGCGTTCATCGGTCTCCGGCTTGAGCAGGGATGGAGAAAAGCTATTAGCCCGTAAGCATGTGAGGTACGAGAGCCGGCCTTTTAATTTCTAACTTAAAGGATTTGGATTAAAGCTACTATTGTGTAAAGTTTTTATCATAAAAAATGAAATAAACATTCGTAACAAAATTAAGAAAAACTTCTGAAACATAGAGCGTTGTGTATAGTTTATTCCATGGCTCAGAAAGGCCCTGTATTTTAACATGAAATAAACATGAACTGCCTTTAGGGAAAATTTTTAATTCATGATTAGCTATTATCTGACGCCGAGGTCGCCTAGCCTGGTAGGGCGTCGGCCTGCTAAGCCGATGAGGGAAACCTCGCACGGGTTCAAATCCCGTCCTCGGCGTCTCACGTTATTACTGTTGTCTGTAGTATAAACGCTACCAGTGCGAAAATTGCCTCTATTCCCCATAGTACGCCGACAATCTGATATTCCTTGAAATTACCAAACTTCATCACCACGTGTGTTAAAGAATTAGGTGTAGAGTCCCAATATAGGGTTCCATCCTCTCTCACTTTACCGAAAGAAATTCCCTTAAATTTAGTCTTAGCTTTAAGCATGAACTCTATGACATAAGGAACGTACAGTAGAGCTAAAGCGGTGAACATGTAACCGGCTATCCCTATAGCTCCTATTATAGCGCCCATTAGATAAGTGCCTATGTTTCCAGGAAAAACCTTGGCCGGGTATTTATTGAAGAGAAGAAATGCCAGAAAGGCGAAGTCAGTAACCAGAGCTAATATTCCCGCTACATGAGTTGGACCAGTACTCTTCAAACCTATTGCAGCCAAGGTAGAGAGCATTATAATCCCCATTCCACTACCTAGACCGTTTAATCCCTCCAGCATGTTAAAGGCATTACTAGTAATCGTCAATGCCCCAGGGACTATAAGGATGTAATATACAACTCCGAAGTTAACCAGACCTATGAAAGGTATTGAGATGACTGAATGACCTAGACTAAACAGAGACAGAGGAACTGCAGCAGCTACGGGTAGGAATGCCCTCAGAGATTGTCTGACGTTGAAAACGTCGTCCACTAACCCCAGGAAACCTATGAGAAGAGCGGAAAGTAATATTGCTGGTATTATCTCTTGCGATTTTAGGGCAACCATGAGTGTAAAGGACCCAGCGACGAAGCCGACCAGTATTGCAATTCCTCCTAGTTGGGCAACCTCTCGTCTATCTGGCTTGTTGATATCTTTCCCAGTGAAGCCCTTCCTCATAGCCTCTTTTATGACCCACTTGGTGGAAAAGAAGGTCCCCAGAAATGCGACTATTATAGCAATAGCTAGATCGATGAAAAAATACTCCAAAGATGATCACTTTTTCCTCTTCAAAGTAAACTCAGATATGAACTTAAGGACTTCAGAAGCCTCTTGATTGCTGGGCTGAATTCCTTCTAAACTTGAGAGTGCCCTAGACTTGTATTCCTCAGCTAGAGAATAAGCATATTCCAAGGAGTATTTCTTTATTATCTCAGATACCTCCCTAAGTTGCTCAGCTGACGCGTTTCTATTTCCAAGTACTTCCTTCAAAAGTTTTACCTCTTTAGGCTGAGCCTCTTTGAGCGTCTTTATTATCAGCAAAGTCCTCTTGCCTTCCCTTATATCGCTGAAAAGGGGCTTACCTAGCTCCGCCTCATCTGAGGTTATTCCTATTATATCATCTACTATCTGAAACGCTATGCCAAGGTTGATGCCGAAACGGAAGAACTTCTCAACTACTTCTGGGTCTGCTCCACCTATCAAAGAACCTATCTTAGAGGACGCGGCTATGAGGTATGCCGTCTTCTTCTTGACCATCTCCAAGTAGTCCTCTTCAGTTACGTCGTTTTTGCTTTCAAATTCCATGTCCATGGCTTGACCTTCAGATACTACAATTATCGAGTTGACAAATGTTTTCATGACCTCGTAATGAAGTTTTTCATCTACGCCTTTTAATGAGTCATTCAACATCTCAAATGCTTTAGCGTGTAAGAGATCTCCCGCCAGTATAGCCATCGGCTCGCCCCACTTCACATGGACTGTGGGAATACCTCTCCTCAACGAGTCATGATCCATTATGTCGTCATGTATAAGTGTAAACGTGTGAAGGGTCTCTATAGCCGACCCCGCAAGTACTGCCCTGGAATGATCTCCTCCTAGGTAATCGCAGGATGAAACGAGAATCAGAGGTCTAAGTCTCTTTCCTCCAGACGAGAAGAGGTGCCTGGAAGCGTCATAAAGAGATGTAGTCCCAGACGGGGCGCTCGAAAGATACTTCTCAATCGTCTTGTTCACTTGATCTACCACGTCGTTGAAGTAATCCTGTAGCATCAATATCCTCCTTTTCTCACTTTATCATATGTTGAAAAGCTTATTCCTCTGGATTCCATCCATCCCTTCAAGTTGCCCAGTATAACGATAGAAGCTTTCTTTAGGGAAGGAACATCTCTGGAACCGGACATAAGCATCGCTACTTTAACCTGAAATTCCACCTCAGAGAGGAAATGTTTCACAGCGTCCCTCCCTTCCAAGGAAGCCTCAAGGACGGGCAAGGCGAACCCCCCGATGTCTGCACCTAAAGCGATCGCTTTTGCTATGTCTAGCCCATTCCTCAGCCCTCCACTCCCAACCACGAAAGAGGTCGGATCTGCCCATCTGGTCTCGACCACCGAAGCGGCTGTAGGAATTCCCCATGAAGAGAAAAGGGAGGCGCTCTCGGACTTCCAATTCCCCCTCCTCTCTCCTCTGATCTTCTCCACGGCTATCCAGCTCGTCCCGCCTTGACCTGAGACGTCAAAGTTGTGAAAGCCGTAGCTGGAAAACTTCCTCACTGTTTCCATGGAGAGCCCGCACCCGGTTTCCTTTAGTATGACAGGAATACCCATTTGAGACGAGAGGTCTTTCAACTTTCCCAGTACTTCCTCCTGGTAGTCCGTCTCTCCTTCAGGCTGAAATACCTCTTGAGCGACGTTCAAATGTACAGCTAGGGCATTTGCTTCTATAACGGAAACTATTTTCTCAAGCTCCTTCAACCCATATCCCCTTGAAATCTGCGGCATACCGACGTTGGCGACCAAAGGTGAAGTCGGGGCATTCTTCCTGACTACCCTGAAGGATTCCTCTGAAGAAGGATTCTCTATCACTATCCTCTCGCTACCGACTCCCATCGCTAACCCTAGCTCCTCAACTACAGATGCGATAGTTCCGTTGAACTTACCCAGCTCAGGCGTCCCTCCCGTCATTCCGGTCACCATGATCGGAGCTTTCAAGTCTAACCCTAAGAACCTGGCCCTGAGGTTAACTTCCTCCAGCGATATCCCAGGGAAAGCTTGATGAACCAAAATGACATCTTCAAGCATGGTCTCAGTCTTTCCACTTACGTCTCCAAATACAGTAACCTCAACGTGCTCCAGCTTCCTATTTATCAGATGACGGACATCGTTTTCAGCCACACTTACCCACTCTCGTACCTACCCTTTCTCCTCTCATTGCTCGTAATATATTTTCACCCTTATAACTAGTTATCACTGCTTCCACTCCGGCGTTAAGTACCTTTCTAACCTTCTCTAGGATTCCTCCTGTGACATCTGGGTTTGCCGTCCTCATGACGGGAAAAGCGTGATCGTTATCTACGCATTCCATTACTCGGTCTTGGCTTAGAATTCCCTCTACGTCTGTGACGAAGATAATGCCTAGACCTAGCTCTTTGCCTAAGGCTACTACTATATCATCCCCTGAGATTATCTTGCCATCGGGTAAGATGTCTCCGAAGAGGAGTGGTACCATTCCTTGTCTAATTACAGACTTTGTTACGTCTACAGTGAAGAACTTCCCGGGGATAGGATAGGTCATGACTCCGCTCTTTACCAAGAAAGAGTTTATCAAGAAATTAAGAGTTAACATAGCATGGCTGGTCCGGGTCACGGTTCCTTCATCCACGATAGAAGCTTCATAGTGCCCAAAGCTCCCTCCACCATGAACGAGAATGGGATCCATGCCCTCACGAATAGCTCGGGCTATCTGTTTGGATATCTCCTTTGCTACGTCTACCTTAAAACAGTGAGGAACATCCTTGCAGGTTATCGCGCTTCCGCCTATCTTGATAATTCTATAAGTGATGCTCCCTGCAGGTCCCACGACCACTTCACCATGGCAATCTCAGGGACTGGAACAGAATACACAGCGCTCCAGATCCCGTTCTCAAACCTAAACAGACTGGATATTCCTTCCTCAGTTAGACTTCGTCCTACCTCTATTGCAGTAATACCGACCAAATGTACTAGGGAATTATCGACGAAATTTGGTTTACCCCTGGGCTGGAAAGCAATCTGCCTGATTGAGAACACGTTATTTACGGGTACTGGCTCGTCACCTTCCCTGAAAAGAATCGGGCTTCCAGTTTGCATAGTTAACCTGAGAGCCTTCAGCATATCCTTATCTTCAGGGAACAGAAGCTCATCTATTTCATACGCTATTTCGTTCATCTCGCCTATCGTTGCTGGGACTCCGCATTTGATGAAGTCTTCTATAACCTCATGCGTGGAGAACACATACGAGGTCGCGAACGGAGAATAGGAGAGCCCCTTTGGTTCTGACCTACATGAAAAACCCGTAGCTTCTTCCATCATCTTGATGAACTCAGAAACTTTGTTCAAAGGAGTACCAGCTTGGAACGAGGAAATCTGAGTGACCACTGGGTTTCTAGTGTCTGGAATAGGTATTCCTGAGACTACTACAGGCGCTTTGAGGCTATTGGAATTCTGCGGCAAGGTAACCAACTACCGCTGATTTGTCGCCTGAGGTGTCCCCAGAGTTAGCGTGCTTCAAGATCTTAGCTTTCTTTCCCCTCCTTGAGGCCAAAATCATCGCTACCATTATCGGAGAATAACCGCACACTGTGACGTCTTTGGTCACCACCGTATCGTAAAGTCCGTTGTAGTCCATGGAAACAATTTTATCTATAACGAGCTGATCTTTCTTGTTCGTGAGGTCGTAGGGGTCATAATGGTTTAAGTCACTGCTCGCGATCACGACGACGTCTTTCATGCTCCCTTTAATGTATGCGTCTATCACATCAGCTAGCTTTTCCGATATCTCAGGCAACTGGAGAGTAACGGAAATCGGGACGAACTTGAAGGAGCCAAAGAAGTTCTGAATAAAGGGAAGCTGGACTTCAATGGAGTGTTCATAAATGTGAGCTTTCTCGTCAGGCGCTAATACGTCAGAGTTTGAAAGCATGAAGTTTACCGCTTCCTTGTCCACCTCTACCTTACCAAGAGGAGTCTCCCACTCTCCTTCAGGCCATACAGACGCCATTGAACCTAGACCATTATGGTCTGGACCAAGTATTATGAAAAGGTCAGGTTTTCCCTCCCTCACAAGCTGGTAAAAAGAGTGGGCCGCAACCGGGCCGCTGTAAATGTAACCTGCATGAGGAACTATGAAAAAGGGAGTTGCCCTTTCTCTTCCTTTGCCTCCAAGTTCACCGATGTTGGGAAGAGAACCAGGGCCTACAGGATGTAAGAAAGACCACTCTATCCTTTTTCTTAACTGATCCGGTTCAGACTCATAAAAACTCCCAGATACAGCTGGGAGTCTCCTCATTGAGCTAGCTTCACCTCGAATTCATCAACGGAGACCGGCAAATCGGCATCAGCAGCTATCTCCTTCCTTTCCCTCAAGATCTGCCTTGCTAATATCCAGTATAGCAACGCTAGGGATTTCCTTCCTTTATTGTTAGCTGGTACCACTAGATCAACGAAGTCTATCTTCGCATCAGTGTCTGCGAAAGCAACTATCGGTATTCCCATGTCAGCAGCTTCCTTTATGGCTTGAGTATCAGTTCTAGGATCTGATATCACGACTACTTGAGGCTCTATGTATGATTCAAGGTAAGGGTTGGTGAAGGTTCCAGGTATCATCCTTCCTGTAATCACCTTTGCCCCTATCACCTCAGCAAACTTCTGAGACGGCCTAAACGCATAAGGTCTAGTGGCTGTGACAACTATAGAGGACGGGTCAAATCTAGAGAGGAATTTTCCTGCTATTCTAAGCCTTTCGTCTATTCTTCTTACATCTAGAACGTATAATCCCTCAGGCCTTACCCTATAAACGAACTTCTCCATGTATTTAGTAGATGTATGAGTCCCTATGTGAACTCCAGCGGAGAGGTAATTCTCGAGGGGCACAAGTAGCTCTATGACTGCGCCCTTCTCTCCTAGCTTCAACTCTTCCTTCTCAGCATCACTAAGCTGAGAACCTTTTTCATCTCTCATGCTCATTTGTATCACCATTATACAGGTCTGGTATAATTAATTACTTCCTGAATTATGTTTACGTGCGAAAGCAACATCCTCCTGCAACAATACCTCTTCACGCCCAAGTCATCAAGCACCTTGCCAGGGTTCTCTCCGGCTTGAACTCTACTAGCATAGATAGACCACTTATCAGCTATGAGTGAACCACAAGTGAAACATCTCACTGGAATTATCATCCTAGTTCACCTGTATGCTTTCTGTCTCCATCTCCTTGCGCTGTATCTCATCCACTTCTCTGACTCAGTGGATCTGGGATCTCCAGCGAGCATGGTCCTATCATACGCCTTGTATATGTTCTTCAGCTCATCGCTCTCAGTGTACTTGACCAAAGCTCTAGCCAATGCCATTCTGCCAGCATCAGCTTGGCCCATTATACCTCCTCCAGCAGTATAAATCCAACAATCGAGGATTCCCCTTACTTTGTCACCAGCTAACATCAGCGGTTCTATTATCTTCAGTTTAACCATCTCGTTGGGATATATATCAATAGGTATGTCATTGAAGAATACCCTTCCTTTACCCTTCTTTAAGTAGCACCTAGCAGATGCCATCTTCCTTCTTCCGTACGATATTATCGTTTCTGCTTGGCTCATTCTTTCCACCCTAGACTCTTAGATACTTCATACAATGTAACGAACTTACCTTTAAGCCTAGCTCCATCAGAAGTGGACGGCTTTACCTTCTCTTTGTCTGCCAAATGCTCTGGAACCCCAATGTAGGCCTTCACCATCTTCAACATCCTTATCCCCTTCTGCCCTTTAGGAAGCATGCCCCTTATCGTCCTCTTAAATATCCTCTCTGGAGATCTAGGCCTTATAACGCTATTAGTGTAGGGATTGAACAGTGTCTTAACGCCGAACATGAGGGTATATGATGCTAACACTCTGTTCTTAGGACCGCTAAGTATTACTTTTTCTACATTAACTACATCAACCTTCTTTCCTTCCTTCAGTAACCTCACAACGTTTGTAGCAAGCCTCCCTAATATTTGACCCTCTGCATCAATTACAACAGAGGACGAAACTTGAGACGAAGAAGTCTGATTAGACATTATTTCATCAACCTCACACTGTTATTCTTAAAGTCTTTTATTTCCTCTAATGCCTTGTTAATTGACATGATTTTTCCTCCAGCTTGATTTATTTTCTGCTGTGCAGATTTAGAGAAAGATAAAGCTGCCACTGTGACTGGATGGTCTAGAAAACCTACTCCAAGGACTTTCCCAGGAACTACAACTATATCATTAGCCTTGGTCAGTGAATTTATCTTGTAGACGTTCACCTCACTCATCTTCCTCCTCGGCTTATCTAACTCTTCTCCTACGTAATTCCAGAAAGCCTTTTCATGTCCCTTTAAGGAGACTAAAAGCTTTCTAACATTCATATCTGTACTTCCTGTCCTTTTCATGAGCTCACCTGATCTAACTTCTTCTCAAAATCTTCCAACTTCCTTAAAATGCTATTTCCTGCCTCTAATAAAATTCTCTCTACCTTTAACGAGCCTACGCCCTCAACTTGCAGGATGAACTTGTCCTGGTCATAAGAAATTGATATTTTACCTCCGCAAACCTTCAAACACTCTTCACATAAAGTGCATGAAAGCTGATTCTTAATTACTAGCTTGTCTCCCTCAATTGAAAATACTCCTTCTGGACAGACTTTGTATGCCTCAGGGCATTGGTCCTTGATCTGAACTATAGGAAAGTACCTGCTCACAGCCTCTGAAACTGGAATAAATTTAGCATGTTCCTTACCATAGCCCAATCTAACCTTAGCCTCCAAGGATATCTTCTGTTTTGGTCCTAGCATTACAATGGGTATGTCGCCTGAAACTGGGACTACGCTAGGATCGTCCGCCTTGATCTCACTGGAATAGACCATCCTAGGAGAATCATCTGCTGAAGCCTCAAGATAGATCTTTGTATAACATCCATCACATTCTGAGGAGGAGCACTGCTCGCATTCTTCAGGTCTCTTATACGAATCTAAAGCATCATTGCTAAGCAGAGGAATTAAACCCAACCTATGGGCTACCATCTCATCATAAAGGGGACTACTATTGTCTAAAAGGTAGACTTCATCCACGGCCATAACTGGGACTTCTAACATTAAAGAACGACGAACTGTGCTCACGAATTCTAAGGGATATCCCTCTAGGACTAACTCTAATCTATTAGTTCCACTAGAAAGTTTAGTTATAGACATACAAAAAACCTCTTTGATTGTATTTTTCTTTATACCCTTCTTCCTCTTCTTCCTCCAGGTCTTCTAATGCTATCATGGGGCACAGGAGTTATATCCTCTATCCTTCCTATTATGAAGCCTGATCTGGAGAGTGCCCTTATTGCCGGCTGAGCACCGGGACCAGGAGTCTTACTTCCGTATCCACCAGGAGCTCTAACTTTTATATGAATTGCCATTATTCCCTTGTCTAAGGCATCAGCTGCTGCTCTATTTGCGGCCAACATTGCCGCGTAAGGAGAGGGCTTCTCCCTATCAGCCTTTACTACATTACCACCAGAAGCCCTAGCAACTATCTCGGATCCAGTTATATCGGATATAGTAAGAATTGTATTATTTTGAGAAGCGTAGATATGAGCTGCGCCCCACTTAATTTCACGCCTGCTGGACATTCTGATCACCTACGTCTTGTTGAGACTCAGACTGAATCACTGTAGGAGGTCTATCTTTAAAAGGTGATGTAGCATAGAACTCTATCATGTTTTCCTCATCACTCGAGACAAGGAATCCAGGGGAAGTTATCCTTTTTCCTCCTATGGAGATGTGCCCATGCGTAATCAGCTGTCTAGCTTGGTAAATTGAACGCGCCATACCCTTGTTGAAAACAATTGTTTGAAGCCTTCTCTCCAGCACGTTCTTCTCGTTGAGGCTCAATATGTCGTCTACAGTACCATTCTCATTCTGGATTAGGCCTAACTTGTAAACTCTACTTATCAGCTGCTTTTCCCTTACTGCCCTCTCTGCTGGAGGTAAAGCTAACAGAGATCTGGCTTGGTGTCTGAGGTTCCTAGTGAATGTCCTAGCTAACCATAATTCCTTCTTGTTCCTGAGCCCGTACTTCCCCATTAGGGTTTGCTCCTCACTCAGGGTCTGCCTTATCCAAGGATGACCTGGACCTTCCCACTTCCTTCTGCTCTTCTTAGGATCTCCCATTCTTATCACCCACTTTTCTGAGTAGAGCTACTTGAAGTTGGCTGTGTAACTCTCTTCCTTGTTACTCCTATGGTATAACCAGACCTTCCAGTAGTCCTGGTCCTCTGTCCCCTCACTTTCAGACCGAGAGAGTGCCTAACACCTCTCCAGCTCTTAATTTTCTTCTCCTTCTCTATATCGTTTCTAGCATAGAATATCAGGTCTGAAGTAACCAAATGTAAATCGTTCCCGCTCTCATAATCCTTTCTTCTGTTGTACATCCAAGTTGGAAGACCTTTGATTGCCTTGCTCTCTAACTGCTCTTCTATTTTTTTCAGATCGCTATCAGAAAGCTCTCCTAACCTCAGATGAGGATCAATACTTAAATTCCTTATAATTGCTCTAGCAGTGTTATATCCTATTCCCTTCACCATTGCTAAACCATAAGGAAGCTTCATGGTTCCGTCTAAGTCTTGGCCAAACATTCTCACAACATACTTAAACTGTTGGCTCATTAAGCATCAACTAGATCGTGTATGCATTTCCTCTTTTTAAGTTTTTCAATGTCTCCTCCTTCTTCTTGAGCGATTCCAATATCGCTTTATCAACCCTTGACTTTATCTCGTCTAGGGAATAAGGTGACCAGTTACCTATCACTTTTTTAACCGGCGTATAAGGACTTTCTCTAAAGTTCTCTGCTAAAGGCTCCATTTCATCAGAGATTATGTTATGCCCGTTAAACTTTTTGACCTCCCCTATCATAGATGCGTTTATTCCGTAAGATTTCAGCGTTGCAATCACATCGTCTGGGTAGTCAGTAAATATTAGAATGGAATCTATGGATAATCCTAATGGATCAATTGACAACTTGTCCAACATTTCCCTAACTGCGGGATTTATCATAGAACTAAACAATTTCTTATTTACTTGCAACGTAACCTTGCTCGATTCCCTTCCAGCGTTTATCTCTGAAGATATAGACCTGATTCCGCCATTAGTAACGTCTGTCATGGAATCAACTTTATCTGGAACATAGTTTGATACTACTCTACATGACTCGAGATCCTTTAGACTTAAGGTAGACTCTACGACCTCGGGAAAACCATAAAATATAGCTGTCGTAGCTATCGTTCCTCCACCATTTCCTTCCGTAAGAACTAAGGAATTGCCTTCTTTCACGTTAGATCTAAGAAACGATTTCTTTCCTACCTTACCTACTGAAGCTACTCCGCCACTTATTCTTTCTCCTATTACTAAATCTCCTCCTATTCTTAATGTGCTTCCCGCGAGGATTTTTATTCCTAAATATTCTGTAACAGAGGAAACTCCAGCTTCAAAATCGGTAAGCATGCTGATGTCACTATCATCAGACAAGTGTATGTCCACAAGCACACCCAAAGGCCTAGCACCTTTAACCATGATATCCCTGAGTGTAGCTCTGGTTGCATGAAAACCTGCTAGAAAAGGAAAGTAACTGAGCCTCGAGTGTATTCCGTCAACAGAAACTACCACATCTTCTGCTATTCCAGCATCGTCTAAAGAGTCTAAAGGCCTTCCGCTTATCTTGAAAAGCGCTTCGTGTATTATATGGTCCCCCACTCCCCTAGAACCTAAACCTGCCTCACCTGCACGTAAGCCTATTTCGTCATAAGAGTATTTGGAAGCTTTGAGTGAAAGCTCCACCTCGGCTAATACGGCGGAAGAGATCTCCTTTATGGGAAATTCCTTCCCTTTATAGAAGGAGAGTTCTTCCTCTAACTTAGCTTCTGCAGCTTTCTTGTCATGAATTTTTCTCGCTATTCCTTCTAGATCCATCTTGTTCATGTTTACTTATATTGCTCAAAATAAATCTCTAAGCTGGTTTGCCTTGCAGGTCAAAACTTTCTCCCTCGTCGTGAAGACTTCCTCTAAGTTCCAAAGCATCGATATAACTGAGAACGTCCAGAGCAAGATAGACGTAAAGGAAGGAGTGGTATACATTTTCTCAAAGCATACTACATGTGCCGTGATAGTTAACGAAGCAGAAAAGGGACTGATGTCGGACTACCTGGAATGGTCTAAGAAGCTAGTTCCTCCGGAAGGTGAATTCAGGCATAATGTAATGGACAACAACGGTCATGCACATGTAATCTCTTCGATTATAGGAAACTCAAGAGTAGTCCCCATTTCCGAAGGAAAGCTAGACCTAGGCACATGGCAGAGGATAATATTCCTTGAATTTGATGGACCTAGAACTAGAACTCTCTCTATAAAGGTAATAGGTGAATAAGTATTTTTTAACAGTAATACACATTCATTTAATTGATATATATTGCCACCAAGCCTAAGATCTTCTCCATTTAAAAAATTATCAGAGTGTCAAGACAGACAGTGCATAAGGAGGATAGTCAATGATTATCTCACTTCCCTTATAACTGGAAACGAGTCTAGAATACGAGAAGAACTCGAAACTAACGAAGACCAGGAAAAAATAGTAGCCAACTCTTATTTATTCACAGAAGAACTGATAAAAACTGCAGTCATAAACGAAATAGACCTTGATGTAATATATGAAGACCTAGAGTATAGGCTAGGAAACGAACACCCTATCCTACTTTTCTTGAGGCAAGCAATGGAAGACTCATAAATTAGAACTATTTTTAATCTGCTTCTTTCTTTTAGTTTTGGGGAAAATCACAATGAACCCTGATGAAAGATTATCATTAATCACAAGAAATTTGGAAGAAGTCGTAACTACTGAGGAACTGAAAGAGAAACTAGAAAGTGGCCAAGGCCTCAAAGGTTACATAGGTTTTGAGCCCAGTGGTCTATTTCATATAGGATGGCTCATTTGGGCCCAAAAAGTGAAAGACCTTACCGAAGCTGACGTAAGGATGAACTTGTTGGAAGCCACTTGGCATGCGTGGATAAACGACAAGCTAGGCGGAGACCTCCAATTGATAAAAGAAGCAGGGAAATACGCAATTGACGTGCTTGAGACCTTTGGGATAGATAAATCCAAAATAGACGTAGTTGACGCTGAGGACCTAGTAGGAAACAAGGACTACTGGAAGCTGGTGATAAAGATCTCCAAGAATACTAGTTTAGCAAGAATGAAGAGGGCAATGACGATAATGGGGAGGAAAGCAGAGGAGGCAGAAATAGACACCTCGAAGCTGATATACCCTGCCATGCAGGTCGCAGACATTTACTTCATGGATCTGGACATAGCTCTAGGAGGGACTGACCAAAGGAAGGCCCACATGCTAGCTAGGGACCTTTCTGAGAAAATGGGAGTCAAAAAGGTAATATCCCTTCACACTCCATTGCTGGTAGGACTACAAGGCGGGGAGAGGATGAACGCACCAGCAGACGATGAAGACTTCATGTCGAATATAAAAATGAGCAAATCTAAGCCTGAAAACGCTATTTTCATTAACGACCCTGCGGACTCTGTAGAGTCCAAAATAATGGCGGCATATTGCCCAAGAGGTGTGATTGAGAATAATCCTATATTACAGATAAATAAGTTTATTATATTTCCTAAATTTAATTCTATAAAGATAGAAAGGGACCAGAAGTACGGAGGAGACCTCGAAGTAAAAAGTTACAATGAGCTTGAAGCACTGTTCGCTGAAGGTAAACTACATCCAATGGATTTAAAGAAGGCAACAGCAAGAAGACTAAATGAAATATTAGAGCCTATGAGGCAAAGGCTCAACAGTAAACCAGAAATGCAGGAAATAGTAACAAAAATCAGTAAAAATATAACAAGGTGAAAAATTTGAAATATAATATAAAACTTAAGTTTCAAGTTGATGGGATAGTCGAGAAAACCGATGTAATAGGTGCAATTTTTGGTCAAACTGAAAACTTGTTTGGGGATGAGTTTGACCTAAGGGAACTCCAAGATAAGGGAAGGCTAGGAAGGATAACTGTAGAGATATACCCTAAGGGAAATAAGGCTGATGGTGAGGTAATAATACCTTCAAATCTAGACAGGATAGAGACAGCATTAATTGCATCAATGGTGGAGAGCGTAGAGAAGGTAGGACCTTACAATTCTAAGTTCGAATTAGTGGAAGTAGAGGACATAAGGGCCGAGAAGCTGAAGAAGATAATAGACCGTGCTAAGGACATCTTATCGATATGGAACAAGGAAAAGAACCTGGACATAAAAGAGGTTCTAAATGAAATAAGTTCGGCAGTAAAGGTCGGGGAAATAATAGAGTTTGGTCCTGATAGGCTACCTGCTGGTCCTGATGTGGAGAGCGATCCTACACTTATAATCGTCGAAGGAAGGGCTGACATAATAAACTTATTGAGATATGGATATAGAAATACAGTAGCAGTAGGAGGAGCTAATTCTCAGATACCAGATTCCCTTGTTTCGCTCAGCAAAAACAAGAAAGTCGTAATTGCGTTCGTAGACGGCGACCATGGGGGGGATTTAATCCTTAAGGAGCTCCAAAGCCACAATGTAAAGATAGACTACATAGCTAGGGCACCGGTGGGAAGAGAAGTTGAGGAACTCACAGGAAAGGAAATAGCTAAAGCTCTCTCCAACATGGTTCCTCTCCAACAGTACCTTAAGAGACAGGAAATACCAGTCCAGCTAGCTGAGCCATCTCAAGGTGTTGTTCAAGCAGTTGTTCAAGAGACAGAACAGAAGAAAGCTGAGATCCCTATAGTAATTCCACCACAGATCTTAGAAGAAATTAAGAAGCTCCCTGGTACTCTGGAAGGTGTAATGTACGGAAACAACTGGGAGCAAATAGAGAAAGTCCAGGTCAGAGACATAATACCGAAACTTGAGACTGCAGAGAACGGAAAAGTACTGTACATAGTTTTTGATGGAGTAATAACCCAAAGACTACTTGACTTAGCAAGCGAAAAGAACGTTAAATTAATAGCAGGAGCGAGGATAGGAGGAGTCAATAAGAGACCGAAAAACGTCACTTTGCTTACTTTCTCTGACATCTTCACCTCCTGAAGTAATTTGATATATCAAATCCTCCTTCCCGTAAGTCTTTTTCTTTCACTCCAACGTACTTCAAAACACGCATGGCTAAAGGTATTATCTGTTTTTCCACGTAAAACTCCTTATCTATCCTCCTCTTGTCCTTCACCATAAAGAAAGGTTCCACTTTGTCCTGCATTCTTGTTCCCTCACAGACGACATACCCTATTCTGTCTCCTCTGTTTATGCTATTACCTTGCTTATTGGCTTTGATTGCTGCTATGACGAACAATGGATAGGGTTGTCTATAAAGTGAGAGATCTCTGTCTATTTCCTTCCATATTATCATTTCTTTCATATCAAACTCTCCTCGTCTGATCCTCTTTATCTCATCCCTAGCTTCCTTAATAGCTGAATCTGGACTCTCCTTCAGGAGTTTGTCTACAACGAGTCTGTAGACCTTCTTGGATAACTCAGACCATTCCCCGTAAGGGAATGCCCTACTTAGTGGATCTATGACGTTGTCCCCATCTAAACCGATGAAGAAGTCATCTCCTATAATTATTTTCTTATATTTAATTTTAATTGCGTCATCAATTTCATCTATCCCCTTAGCTAGTATTACGTTTCCCCTGGCAAACAAAACAGAAGCACCCTTCCTCTTTATGGTTTCAACCTTGTTCTTCATGTCATATAGTATCAGTTTCTCTAGATTTTTCCTGCACTGAGGGCAGAACCATCTAGACCCTGACCATGTAAAATATTCTATGACGCTGTTGCTCAGATTGAATGTTAGATCCTTCAATTCTCTGTTTCCAAAGTTCTTTCCTATTTCTGACTTGAGGTTTTCATACAGAGAAGGTAAAACGCTTGGCAAGAACCCTCTAGCCTCGACTCCCCCGTCCACCGTCTCAGGACTGATGTTATAGGCCTCGAGCATGCTAAGTGACATGGAATTAAAGAAGAAGGCGTTCACATCTTCGAATAGTCCTCCAGCTGACTCTGTCACGTTACTCTTCGGTTCAACCCTAGCAACGGAGTCATGTTTGTTAGGAACTATGAAACCGAGCTCTACTCCCTTTCTCACAAGATACCATTCAATCGCCGAGAACATGCTAGCCGAAAACAGCTGGTCCATTGGCATCCCGAATTGTCTGGACAGTTCCATACCTAACTTGATAATATTCTTCAGCAAGCTTCCTCCGTAT
Source organism: Sulfolobus sp. UBA167 (assembly GCA_002495845.1). GTDB lineage: Archaea > Thermoproteota > Thermoprotei_A > Sulfolobales > Sulfolobaceae > Sulfuracidifex. Next base: position 12,070 of record DAHF01000117.1, on the reverse strand, counting down.
TCACATTCCCCTTGGTTTTCAGGAATACCGAAATAAGCGTAAATATCCTTATAGAGATCAACGTGTCCTATACCTAAAATGTTTTGCAAGAACTTATTGATGTTTATATTCAGCCTTCCAGGGGTTGAGTAATGACCGTAAGTCCCAGAGGACACTTCCTCATTAGTTTTCCTCGAAACGTCAAGCTTGATGTTCCTGAAAGACGCCCTTTCTATTATATACCTCCATTGAAAGGAACTTTGAGTGGCTATGACATCCGGGTCGTTCTCTATTACAAAGGAGACAAAGTCCTTTATTAACTTTGTATCATCTATTCCGTCGTTGTCGAACCTTTGCTCTTTTCCATTGAGATTCACACACAAAGAGGATATAGGATCCCTTCTGGGATTTATGAAACCATACTTACTGTCAATAAATAGTTCGAAACCCATGAACCTCAATTCAGGTACGTCCTCCCTAGCTTTTGGTTTAATTGAAAAAACCCTATATACGTTGTCTACCCTGAACTCATTGTTTTTCATTGGCTCTACGTCAGCAACGACCCAAGTGAAGGGGAGTATCCCGGAGTCTATGGAAAACCTCATTGAAAACCTTATGTCAGCTTCGAATATCCCTTTGACAGAGTCAAGCTTGGAAATGACGTCCCTATGGTACCTCACCGCGCTTGGAGTATCACATACTACCTTGAGGAGCCTCGTATCCTTACCTAAGTAAAGCTTAGTTACGTCTTGTACGTCTATTATCTTGAAGTTCTTATTAGACAAGGACAGTATCTTGTCTTTGAGATCCTCCTCTGTTTTCGGGAGTACGTAAAAATAAGGATTGAAGTTATCCTTAACTAACAAGCTCCTTTTCCCGTCCTCTGAAGTTGCCCAAATGTATACTTTTGGAAGGGGATCGTTCTCATATGAAAAGTCTAATACAAAAAATTCCTTCAGCATAAAGCCCTAAACGGGGCTGGCAAAATAAAATCTATTATCGCTGATTTCCTCTCCTTCAGGGTTCTCTTGTCTATTCGAAACTACATGTCTCAAGAGAGAGTCGTAAAGGAAGAGACTTCATGATAGATTCACGACACATAAAGCTCATCGCAATACTCTTCGGGTCCATATTTAAGTTCAGGTCTTGAGGAATTCTGCTCGCATTTATATTAGGATATAGCAGGAAAAGTAATTCCGAACTAAAGCTAATCATGGCATCTCCTGAGTCGTGGCTCATGTGGACAAGAGGCAGGCCTCCTCTAAGGAGTGTCTGCCATGTATATCTCTTCGTGTAGAAACCACTAATCAAGCACGTACTGCAAGACGTCTGGCCTTGTGTAGAGCTCTTTTTCTCGAGTTGACTTCTACACCAGTCTAGGTAAAAGTGCCTTAGACATCAAAGTTAATTGAAAAATGAACAGCATACAGAAATAGTTTTACCTTAGTCTAGATAGGACTCTCCCCTTAGCGACTTGACCATTATGAATGCATGTCTGCCTCTTCCGTAATAATTTCTTCTAGTAAAAGATATCAAATATTTGTTATGTGAGTAAAAACTTATAGCATCAATGTTCCTAAACTCTACCTCCAAGTAAGAGTAAGTGGCGCCCATAGACATGAACCTTGAATTTAGCTCTCGAAGGAGAGCTGAGCCTACGCCTTTCCTTCTAGCGCCCTTAGCTATAGCTATAGAGATGACATGGCCCTTAAACCGGCCTTGTATTAGCCCTATTGCGTATCCTAGGATTTCATCGTGTTCTTTTGCTACTATATATAGATTTTCGGAAAGGAAAAGGTAAGCCTTCAAAAGCTTCAGGGAGTAGGGTTGATCGAAGGACTGAATTTCAATTTCATAAATTTCAGCCAGGTCTCCTTCCGTTGCGTCAAGTATAACTACCAATTTTCCACTTTAATTTCATGTGAGGATATTAGAATTTGACGAGAAACAGGAATCTCTGACTATTCACGTAGATACGGAGGACGATTTGTGGTTGCTCCACCTAGTTCTGAGAAAGAACGACGAAGTGATAGCCAAGACATTGAGGGATGTGAGCGTAGGGGACAATAGTAGGAGAGTACCAATGATTATAAGGCTTAAGGTTGAACGAACTGAATTTCAGGAGTTCACGAACAGGCTGAGGATACACGGAATAGTCCTAGACGCTCCAGAGAGATATAGCGTGAAAGGGTCTCACCACACGATAAACTTGGGTACAGGAGACGACCTGACCATAATAAGAAAATGGGAGAAGTTTGAACTTGATAAAATATATAAGCAGGCAGAAAGGAAGTCAAAGATCTTAATAGCTGTGGTGGACATCGACGAATATTTGATAGCGTTGCCGATGGCACAAGGGATAAAGATAATCGCTGACAGAACTCTGCCGGAACCTGAGGAGAGCTTGGAGGAAAACGCGGAAGAGATAGCCAAAGAGGTAGACTCATACTCATCTTCTCTGTCACCAGACGCCATCCTGGTTGCGGGGTCAGGGTTTTTTAAACTAGAAGTAGCTAAATTATTACAAAAGAAATATAAGGTATACATAGATGATGTAAACTCCCCTGGTCGTACCGGTCTCAACGAGTTGCTTAGGAGAGACATGATAGACCAGCTTATCCGTGATTACGAGATCTCTGAGGGGAGGAAACAGATGGACAAGATAAACGAGCTAATATCTAAGGGCTCTAAGTTGGTCACTTACGGCAAAGAGGAGGTGAAAAGAGCTGTAGAAATTGGAGCTGTGGATACATTAATGGTACTTTCTGAGATAATAATGAAGGAGACCGAGGAAGGGGGTCAAGAATACGCAAAGATCTTGGAGGATGCCGTGAACAAAGGAGGGAAAGTCATACTAGTACCTAAAGATTCTCCCGCTTACTATGAATTGAGAAATTTAGGAGGAATAGCTTGTCTGCTGAGGTTTGGAATAGATTAACCTCTCCGACACCTTCAGCCTTCTGCTATCTGGATGTTCCTCTACTATTTTAACTTCACTTACGTCGTACTTTGAGATTAACTCATCGATAACTCCGGGATAAAAGGAATAGAGGTTCTTCCCTATCCTCTCACCGTAGATTAGGCCGTCCACCTTTCCTTTCACTATGGCCCTGACTATGGTTCCCTCTCCCGTGAAGTCTTCGTAAGCTTTGGAAGAGAACCTGATCGTCCTCAGGAATCTGGTCCTAGTCTCAACAACGTCTTTATAAACTGAACTACAATAATGAACTGTGATTTCCTTCTCCTTAAATTCATTTATCACTTCCCTGGCAGTTTCGAAGCTTCCTTTAGCTCCAGTTATTCCGTGACCTACCTTCATTCCTCTAGAGTTTAGCTGAAAGAAGTTCCTATCATTAAGCTCCATTTCATTCAAATTCACGAATTTCACACCCTCTTTCTCAGCCCACTTAATTAGTTCTACAATCCTCTCACGGTCTCCCGGTATGGAAGGTATCTCTATTCCTACGTCTAAGTCGTACTTCAGCGCCTTCCTAATAGCTTCCTTATACTCTTCCTTCAAGGGATGGAACCTTATCTCATCTAGACCGACGTCGACTAGTTCCTTTAAAACATCGTTAGTGACATATCTCCCTGAAGTATAGAGGTGTATATGAAACGACTCCCCAAACTCGTCCTTGAACATTCCTATGAGCTCTGTCACCTTGCTAAGAGCTAGGATGGGATCGCCCCCGGTAATTCCAGCTCCTAACGCGTTCATTCTATAGCTTTCGTAGATATAGTCCATCAATTCTTTCACTTCCATTTCATTTGCGAACATCCTATCCTTATTGAATCTCTCAGAACTCACCGGACAGTAATAACATGAATCCCCGCACTCGCCAGATATGAAAACTACTAACTTCGAGCCCAGTCTGCAGAGTTCACAACCCCTGGGTAAAGGGTTATTGTATAGCGTTATATCTGGATTTCCTGATATCGTCAATTTTCTTCAGTATTATATGTCTAGCTTCTTCGGTTTTAACGTCATCTAGAAGCTCCCTCAATTGTCTCATGGAGTCGTCCAAGTTACAGCTCTTATTACCCTGAATCTTGGCTGAGCCTTCATTTCCTCCCTCTGGAATGTACCATGTCTTGAACCACGTGAAACCGGCTTCCAACATCGACCTTCCAAGAGGAGTGTCCACAGCGGAATAGCCTTTCAATATCAGCTCTTCAGTTTCCTTGTCTTTGTCATAAGTAACAAACAACTTTCCATTGCATTCCAATTTTTCAAAAATGAGCTTAAAGAGCTCTACCTCCAAGTTCTTCTTCCTTAGCCATGGGTCATAGTCTAACTCTATCCAAGGTGGGTAATACTCCCTCCCAGTAAAAAAGGAGACCTTAGCAACTTGATTGTTATCGACGAAGAGCGTAAAGTAAAACAACTCCCTAATGTGAGTCCTTTTAGGCTCAGAAGAAGTTACCTCTAACTCTCCGACCTTACCTTTTATCATTGTAAGGAATATAAAGAGAGTTCATTTAAAAATATTTTACCAGATGAGTCCCTTTCGGAGAGATTTAAAACTTTAGCAGGTAAAGAGAATGTTATGATAGACGTAGAAATAATAGCGATAGTCTTACTGTTCTTCATAGCTTGGGCGCTTCTCTATTTAGTTAGAAAAAGACTCGAGAAGTTCGGCCTAAATATCCCAATACCTTTCCTTTTGATGTATAAATCAAAGGTCAGAGACATTTGGTTCCCTTCAATATCCTTGAGTAAAGGCTATAGATATTATGAGAAAGCAGCTATAATATTATCTCTAGTTTCCATGTTAGGAGGCATAGTACTAATCTTCTACATTATCTCAGAATTTATTATACCTCATTCATCCTCTCAACCAGCTGTCTCACTGACACCCATAATACCCGGTATCACGATATCGCTTTCACAGACTCCATTCTTACTTCTTGCACTGGGAATATCGGTTGCTTTACACGAGATTATGCACGCATTATCTGCTACATCTAATGGCATAAAGGTGAGGAATGGAGGCATCCTCCTTTTAGGCATATTTCCTGGTGCTTTTGTGGAACCAGACGAGGAAAGTTTCAATTCTAGCTCTTTATCAAAAAAGGTCAAGGTCATAGCTGCAGGTATAGCGATGAACCTGATATTGGCAGCCATATTCTTTCCATTGACGCTTTATCTTCCCTCCCTAGTGTCTCAAGGTGTATTAATAGAAGGTGTGATGAAAGACTCGGCGGCTTATAACGCCTCTATCTCTTCAGGAGACGTGATAAAGGCAATAGACGGAAGAGCAGTAAACAGCCCTTATCAATTAGGTAACTATCTAGACAAAAATATCAATAACAGCTATACTATACTTTTAAATAATGGCTCGGAGAAAACGCTTTCGATATATACCCCAAAACATTTCTTAGGAGTATATGTCACATACGACATTCCGTCGATCTGGGTTGACATCTACACGTTCATCTTCTGGATGTTCACGATCAACTTCAGCCTTGCTCTGTTTAATGGTGCACCGCTAGTCATAACCGACGGGGGAAAGATATTCACTGAGCTATTGAAGAGAGCACTAGGATCCAACGGAGAAAAAATTTCCCTATACTTCCAAGCTCTGCTAATCCTAGTTTTCGTCTATTCCATACTGCTTTCTAATCATCTCCTTGGATGAGCTTTGAGCTAATCATGGGGAAAGGTATAACTTCTTTTATGCTTATGTTGTCTGTAGCTAGCATTGCAAGCCTATCTATTCCTATACCCAGGCCTCCAGTCGGAGGCATTCCATAGCTCAATGCCCTTATGAAGTCCTTGTCATATGGGTGTGCTTCCTGGTCTCCTCTCTTGAACATCTCCTGCTCTTCCTTGAAGAGCTTGTCTTGGAGCATAGGATCGTTAAGTTCCGTGTAAGCGTTAGCTATTTCCATACCGGCGATGTAAAGCTCAAACCTTTCTACCATTCCCGGCTTTGACCTATGTGGCTTACATAAAGGTGTTGTTTCTATTGGATGGTCAATTATAAAAGTGGGTTCCTGCAAATTCGTCGATACTAGCTTATCGAAGAGCTTCTCTATCATCAGACCTCTGACGTACTGACACCCTCTAGGCTTAAGCTGGTTCTGCTTGAGCAATTCCTTTAGTTCGTCATCAGACATCGAGTTCAGATCCCTCCCTAAAGCCTCACTGAGGGAATCGTTCATGGAAATTATCTTAAATTTATTTCCCAAATGGATTTCTTTTCCATTATATTTTATTGTGTCCGTAGATAATATTTTCCTGAATGTGTCCCTGATGAGGGACTCAGTAAGCTCCATAATGTCATTGTAGTCAGCATATGCCCAGTATAGTTCCAGTAGGCTGAACTCGGGGTTATGTGTGACGTCTATGTCCTCGTTTCTGAATACCTTCCCTATTTCGAAAACTTTATTGAAACCGCCAACAATAAACCTCTTAAGGTAAAGCTCGAGGGCTATCCTAAGGTACCAGTCCTCATCGAGGTAATTCACATGAGTCTTGAAAGGCTTTGCCAATGCCCCGCCGTAGACTGGCTGTACCACGGGTGTCTCGACCTCAATGAAGCCTCTAGAGTATAGAAAATCTCTTATTTCCCGCTCTAGTGTAAACCTAATCATCATAGCGCTTCTTGCTTTATCGTTGTAGAGGAAATCGACGTATCTATGGGCATATCTAAACTCAGGAGTTAAAGTGGTCCAGTCTGGGGGTTCTATCAATGCTTTGCTTAAAAGTGAGAAGTTCTTCACTAATAGAGATAACTCTCCTTTCATAGTGTAGAACAAATCTCCTTTCACGCCGATTATGTCTCCCCTTCCTATGTATTTCATGAACCATTCATAGCGGTCACCTAGCTCATTAACACGCAGATAGAGTTGTAGTTTCTCCCCTTCATCAAATATGTCTACAAAACCGGCCTTTCCATGTCTCCTTATGTTAGCTACCCTTCCTACGGTAGAAATATCGTAAAGAAACGGATCGTGAGTCGAAGGATTACCTTTCTCTTTTGCTATCGACCTAAGCTCCTGGATACTATTAGTAAATTCAAACTTGTGAGGGTAAGGTTGGATGCCCTTCTCCTTTAACTCGTTAATTATTTCGACCCTTCTTTCGTCCCATTTCATGACTTAGTCATATGCCAGGATGTAAAATTAAAGAATATCTGTGTTTTCTCGATGATCTAATAAATTGCGGATCTACCTATGAAATGACATTTAAGTACTCTCATGTACTGTTTGTGTAATCTAATACGAGCATATAAAACGCCTATTCCACGTCAAAAAATTTTTAAAAGATAAAGGAACAATTAAATCTAGTCCGTGATCGGTAATGGGCCCATAGCTCAGCCAGGTTGAGTGCTGGGCTCCAGATAGCATTGGGTCTGAAGACCCCTAAAGGGGAATGAATTATATCTGGAATGGAGAGACCCAGTGGTCGGGGGTTCAAATCCCTCTGGGCCCATTAAATTAAGAAAATTTAGAAATTATACTTTTAGATAGTTTGAACTGCTTATTATTTCATTTTGCATAGCAGGCTCCTCTTCCTAAAAGGAAACTCTTATATTCACTCTATCTATCAAGAGCTAAGTCCTTTATCAACAGCAGGGTTACCAGATGACCATATATAGACTCACATCTCTTTCCTTCATAAGGTCCGAAGAGCGCAACGATGTAGTGGTTACTCTATTACTCCTGAGGCTTAGAGCTTAGGATGAATGTAGTTAACTTCACTCGAAACAAATCGGAAAGATAAAAATATCTAATCATACAGAGATCTTCATCAAGTTCGACGAGAATTTTTTTAGCATCTTGTAATATAATGGGAAAACCTTATTTTTTCTCTTTATCTACCAGACAAAGGGAAAACTATAAAGGCTCCTAAACGTCAAAAGTCAAAAGAACAAAATACACACATAGAAAACAACACAATACAAAAATAGAACAAATTTAAAAAACTAATAGATGATAACTTTATTGATCCTATTTAGCTCTTTCCTCTTATCTCATTTACTCTCTTTATTACTTCATCGAGTACGTCTTTCCCTTCTCCTGGATCTACTATGGCTACAGCTGAAGAGCCTACTTGGAGACCTGCAGCTTCTCCTAGAGATTTCTTGTTGCTAACGTAAACGTATGGTATCTTCTTTTCCTCACAGAGCAGAGGAAGGTGTGCTACTATCTCTTCTGGTTGCACATCTTCAGCAATTACTACCAATTTAGCTAGACTTCTCTCTATAGCTTTAGTAGCCTCATTCGTGCCTTTCTTTATTTTACCTGATTCTTTTGCTTTTCTTATTGCTTCTAGAGCTTTATCCCCAAGCTCCTGGGGTACTTCAAATTTTACATACGATGGCTTAGACATAGCGCTCATCCTCACCTTTTAGGTCGCGCATTTCATACGTGTCTTCTTTGCTATATAAGTTTTTCAATCATGGGAGAAGATGGCAACAACAACATCGGGCCTTTTTTCGTCTACCCTGACGAAACCATACCTGAAGAACTGAACAATGTCATTCACGTTAAGAGACGATATCGAGGACTCTGCAAAGCCTTGCTCTTCTATCTCGTCATTTCCGTTATACTTCTTTAAAACTACAGGGAATCTCTCGGACGACTTAACCCACTGCACTATGGACGCATCTTTTGCCTTACCTTCCTCTAAAGTCCTGCTTTCATATAACAGTTTGTCTCCTTCTACTTTTACGTTGCACAAGTCCATTAGTCTTAGATGCCTTCCGTCTCTAGCATCATCCGAATCCAGTATAATTTCGTCACGTTCACAAACCTCTACCTCTCTAAATTCATTAGGATTGGAGAAATTAAAGGGAATTTTAGCCGTTATGCAATCTGGCATTCCAGATATCCTCATGAATCTTGCCTTACCTTTAGGTACGTACATGTACCTCTTTGCAGTCTTGTCTAATTTCTTTCTATTTATTGCTGCTATGTTATCAAAGCTTATTGTAGCATCGGAAGTCTTCAGACCCACTTCGATTATTATCTCTTTAATAGTGTCAGGAAGTATTCCTCTCCTCCTGAGCCCAGCCAAGGTCGACAGCCTAGGGTCGTCCCTCGTAACTCCCCTCTCAAGGATCTCTTTTATTTTGGACTTGCTCATCATAAAACCTTCGAGCCTAAGCCTTCCAAACTCCATGACGGTTGGGAATTCCCAATTTAAATAATCGAAGATCCACTTCTGTTTCAGTGAGTTCGCCATGTGCTCTTTAGCCCTGAAGACGTGAGTTACCTCCTTATCATGGTCATCAACAGAAGTTGCAAAGTTATAAGTTGGAAAGACCGTATACTTGCTCCCAGTAAGCGGGTGCGGGTTTTTCTCCGTGTCTATGATCCTAAACATCACCCAGTCCCTCTGAGAAGGATCTGGATCATCCAGATCTGTCTTTAACCTGAGTACAGCCTCTCCTTCTTTGTACTTGCCTTCGAGCATCTCGTTCCATAGTTCTAAGTTTTTCTCTATCGAGACGCTCCTGTGAAGGCATTCGGGCTCAGAAATCCTCTTCATAGAAAAATTCAAGAACGTCTCTTTGTCGCAAGTGTCCACGTAAGCATGACCTTTCTCTATCAAGTCCTTTGCTACCTCGTAATACCTCTCGAACCTTGACGATGCTGCAAACTCCTCCTTCCATGTAATCCCAAGCCAGTTCAAGTCTTCTCTTATCCAGCCGTACGCTTCCTTAATCGGCTTCTTCACCTTAGGGTCGGTATCATCAAACCGTAAGATGAAATCACCCTTGTAAATCCTAGCATACTCATAAGAGATTATAGCTGCACGGGAGTTGCCCAAGTGAAGCGGACCGTCAGGATTTGGGGCAAACCTAGTGACTACTTTTCCCTTTACGTTGGCAAGTTCTGGAAGAGTCTTTACCTCTTTCTCTTCCTTTCTCTTCTCTAAAAGCTGGGGGTACTTCTCCTCCAATTCATGTTTTTGATCTTCTAGGCTCATGGAATTTACTTCATTGGTCACTTCATTTACTATAGAGACGATCTCCCTAGCCTTGGATTTGAGGTCCGGCCTTTCTGCAAAAATTTTGCTTACCACTGACCCGGATTGAGCCTTTCCCCCATGAGCATAAGCGTTCTGAAGGGCATATTTACGGGCAAGCTCTCTAATTTCTTCCATGCAAAGCATTGACTAAGCTCATAATATATTCTTTTACACCTTCACCGCTGTCTCCTTTAGTTACTAAGTCTGCGAATGCCTTTAGCTCATCATCGCCGTTTGCTACTGCTACCTTTACGCCAGCTAATTTCATCATGTCTATATCAGTTAATGAGTCGCCTATAGCGACTATGTCTTTTTCTTCCATTTTCAACAGATCTAACAGCTTCCTTACTCCCACTAGCTTTCCTTCACTGTTATAGCTCAAATGAAGCGCGTACCCGCTAGTTTTCAATGAGAGACCCTTCTCCAAAGCCCACTCCTGCATGGCGGGAGTAATTTTAGGAGGATAAAAACCGAAGTCATATTTCCTGAAAGCGTTTTGCCAACTTCCCTTGAGTTCAAATCTGGACTCAAACTCCTTGACGTCGACATGTTTTACTTCTTTACATAGGAAATGTTCTTCCCCTGCGTAAACAACGCAGCCATTTTCTGCTACTACACCGTCCATGCCCAGATAGGTTGCAAGCCCCCTAGAAACTGGGTATGAATTCCCAGTGACGATGAAAGCCTTGACGCCGAGGCTTTGTAGATCCCTCAAGACCTTGAGAGCGTCAAGATCCAATAAATAACTGTTCCTGTCTACCGTTAAAGTACCATCTAAATCTAGAAGTATTGCTTTAGTCAAGGTATGATCTCCCTTGCCTTAGGTGCAAATATTGCGTCGACGTATACTCTATTAATCGATAATCTAGACGGTACAGACTTAAGTAAGAATCCCGTCTCATCTATTGACAATTCAACTCCGGCCCTCATAAACGAAATTCTCTTTTTATCTATAATTGAGATATCTTCTTCTATAGGATATATAGAGTCCTTTGGAATGTTTGACGATTCCAGCTTTTCAAGAATATCGTGAATGTCGCTCCCTGTCTGTGGATAGGGCTCATCATATATCATCTTTGGTCCTCTCCTGTTGATGAAGTTCCATATCTTCTCCTTGAGCGTATCATTATTTGCGGTCGAATAACAATCGTAAAGCCTCGAATAAATCCATTCATCGTCCCACATGAACATCCCATTTCCTTGCACTATTTCTCTCAATTCTCCCGGCGTGCCTGGAACTCCGCATTCCTCGATCATATCTGAGTAGATCTTTCTTAACAGCAGTTCATACCCAACTATGGTTTTATGATAGTATACCGCTTGGTACATGTGAAGCCTGGCTATGAAGAAGTTCTCAGCGCTGTAGAGCCCCTTTTCGTGAATCTTTATTCTACCATCTTCGTAATTCACGTTATCCATTAGACGCTGGAGGTCTATGCTTCCAAGTTGAACTCCACTGTACTTGGAATCGCGCAACAGATAGTCCATTCTATCCACATCGACGTCGCTATCTATCACAGGTCTCAGGGAACTTCCTCCCCACAGAATATCCTTAATTTCTGTGTAAGAGTAGCCTCCCTCGTTGATGATGTCTTTGATGTCTGTCAGGGAAATCAGCATATCTCCGAAGTCAGAGTTAGAGAAATTCTTAGACATGAAAAAGCCTCCTAAAGAATGAGAGAACGGAAATTGGCCTATATCATGAAGGAGAGCCGCGATCCTAAGCTTTCCTATCTCATCCTCAGTGACGAATCCTTTATCTTCCAGGATTTCTCCTAGCTTAGATGTTAAATGAAGTGTACCTATGGTGTGACTGAACCTAGTGTTGACTGCCCCTGGATAAACCATGAATGCTAAACTAGTTTGTTTTATCCGTCTCAACCTTTGAATAAGTGGATGATCAAGTAATCTTACTTCAATATCATTTAAACTGACGTAACCGTGTAAGTCGTCAAAAACTTTCTTCATCACTAAAACAAAACAGACAATTCAACTTTAAAGCCATCCCGGTTCGGCAGGGCTGCGGGTCCTCTCGGAATCCACCGCCCTACCAACGTAGACGGCTTAACTTCCGGGTTCGAGATGAGTCCGGGTGTTTTCCCGTCTACT
>DAHF01000113.1 GCA_002495845.1 Sulfolobus sp. UBA167 | reverse complement strand
CTGGCAAGGTAGAGCCGTGAAGCAGGAAGCCACGTGAGGGCGGGGTAGTTCACTGTCCATATTCATTTTTAAGACACTAAGAGTCAAACTCTCGAATGGTGTCAAACTTGTCCAGAGGAGACGTTTTAGATCAGTTAAAGAGCGGTAACATAGATTACATTAGAGTGGAGTTCATAGATGTCCTAGGTAACACTAGGGCTAGATCGCTTAGGAGAGCGGAGTTCGAGGAAATATCAAACGGACTAAAAGGAGTCCTATTCCCGGAGAGCTTGCTCCTTTTAGATTACCAAGATAGACCCATAAGGTCAAAGTACGAAGATGTGATAGCCATTCCAGACCTAGGTACATTTGTTTTAATACCGTACTTGGAGAGAACAGCTAGGGTTCTTTCGTTCATAAACATGCCGGATGGAAGTCCATCGCCTTTCTGCACGAGAACAGTACTTAAGAAGGCAACAGAGGCTTTAGAGGAGTTAGGATACAGACTACAAGTAGCGTTTGAACCTACGTTCTACCTCTTGAAGGAAAGCACTATGGAGCCAGCCGACGTCGCGAAGGCCTTCTCTCCTGAAGGATTAATGGAGGAGCAGAACTTCCTCAGGAACATGATAAAGAACCTTGAGGGCGTTGGCGTGCAAGTAGAGCTCATAAACAAACACTACGGTCCGGGACAATACGAAGTATCATTCGTAAAAGATGATGCAATGGAAGCTTCAGATATGTTGATAGCTGCCAGAGAAGTCATAAGGGACACGACCAGGATTTTCAACATGTATTCCACCTTCATGCCGAAGCCTTTCAAGGAATATCCAGGGAGCAGCATGGACGTCTACTTCTCCCTGACTTCCTTAGACGGCAAGGATGTGCTTTACGACGGCAACGATAAGAACGGGTTCAGCTCCGTGGCTTACTCCTTCCTAGGAGGAATAATGGAGCACCTGCAGTCAATCATGGCATTCGCTGCGCCCACGGTGAACTCCTACAAGAGGTTTAGAGAAGTGTTCACTCCAAGCGTCCCGGGTGTAGGCAGTGAAAGACACTTCATGATAAGGGTGCCGAGCAACTTCAGGGATTCAAGGAGCTTGGAGTTCCGTCTGGCAGATCCCTTGACTAACTCCTATTTGTTCCTTGCATCCTTGATATACGCAGGGATAGACGGACTGAAGAGAGGGCTTACGGTAGAGGTAAACACGTATACGAACCAGTTACCTTCAACTCTGGGCGAGTCACTTTCCAAACTCGAAAACGACAGTTACATGATGTACTCTTTAGGACAGGATATCCTTAACGCATATCTTGAGCTAAAGAACTCAGAAATAGACGCATATGAAAGGGAAATAACTCCTTGGGAACATAAAACTTACCTTAAGGCTGGGTGGTGATGAAGGCAGCTGTCTTCCGCGAAGAGGGGAAACCACTATCGTTGGAGGAAGTACCTTACCCTGAGAGGAGAGAAGGGGAAGTTATACTCAAGGTTAAAGCTGCGGGGCTCTGCCACGGGGACGTACACTTACTCCTCGGGGAGTGGAGTGGAGACCTTCAGATCTCAACTCCCGTGATTTTAGGTCACGAGATAGTAGGAGATGTAGTCGAAGGCGCTAAGAAGTTCAAGAAGGGAGAAAGAGTTCTCTTGTACAGTAGCATAGGCTGCGGTAAATGCAGGTACTGTCTCTCTGGTAGACCGCAGTTCTGTGACAAGGTCAACGTCATTGGGGTCCACAGGAATGGAGGATTTGCGGAGTACGTATCCGTTCCAGAGGAATACTTGTTCAAAGTTGACGGGGATCCGGTTCATCTAGCTCCGTTAGCAGATGCGGGAATAACAGCTTACAACGCAGTGAAAGGTATACAAGAAGGTGACTCCGTTGCTGTAATAGGAACTGGAGCGGTAGCTATGATCGCAGCGCAGCTACTCAAGAGCAACGGGGCCGAGGTCATAATGGGGGGAAGGAATCCGTCTAAGTTAGCCAAGGCTGAAGAGATAGGTATACCCACGGTCATGATGAAGAGAAAGGAAAACATGAACATGTCCCAGACTCTGTTCTCCTACAGCCAAAAGAAGTTCGACTACGTATTGGACTTCGTTGGATCACAGTCTACGCTCCAAGACTCAATGTGGTTACTCTCAAGGGAAGGAGAGCTCAGGGTGATCGGAGAGTTCGGGGGCCACTTGGATGTGCCAGAGCAGTTGATAGTCCTAAGGGGGCTGAGAGTTAAGGGTATACTTTACGGTAGCCTTCATGACATGGAGGGAGTCATCAAGTCCTATCAAGAAGGAAAGTTCAAGACGATGGCAGTGCCTTACAAGTTGGAAGAAATAAATGACGCGATAAATGACTTAATAGAAGACAAAATCATAGGAAGGGCAGTGATTATGCCTTCTTCTCAGTAGCCTTCCTTTTTTCGGCTTTTCTCTTGTTCTTTTCCATCTTTTTCTTCTTTGCTTGTTCCAGTTTATCCTTTCCCTCTTCCTTGATCTTCTTCAAAGCCTCAACGTTAGAGTCATACACGGATTTCCTTCTTACATCGACTCTAACGTTCAACACCCTAACTTCGCTCTTATTCAAACCTGCCTTAGATATCTCTCCGAGGCTGAACCCTCTTCCTGTCTTCTCCTTTTCTACCCTATTTGGATTCTCGAAATGATAATAAGGTCTACTTACTACAGGCTCCATCTTTAGTCAATAGTGCTTGATTCCTCTGTATTAAAAAAACTGACTTTCCCGTCAGAAACTCGTGAAGGACAAGTATGTGTGTATATGTATATACTTCACAAAACAAAAAATTAATCTCCTGAGATATCTCCAGCACCGAAGGGTGAAAACAAGCATCTGTCTTTAGGAAAAAACTTTGCGATCAAGCGTCTCTAAGAAAGACGTGCGTCTCAGGCTATTGACCCTTGAACTTGACCGCTCTATTCTGAGTATTCTCCTGATAATCCTCATGACAGTAAACTACCTCGCCCTCACTACGGAGTCTTTAGTAAAGAAGGTGAATGAACTTTACTTCATAAAATATCTAAAATGCATTATTATTTATTTTTTATATATATAACTTAAGATGAACAAAATCAGAAACGAGAATGAAAGCTCTGGTTGACATGAAAGGCGTTAACGACCTAGCTAAAAGATATGATCATGATGCGAAATGCGTTGTTGCGAGAGTTTCTCATCTCCATTTTTCAATTTCTAGGCTTTCTGCCTGTATTTATCTCTTCAATTGCGAGTAAGATTTGTGCATGTGTAAATACCTGAGGATAATTCCCAGTGTATTCCATCTTATCTACGTCGATGTGCTCTCCGATCAAGTACAAACCATTTGATGGCTGAGCTAAGTTCTTTATTAGTTTCGTTGCTTCCTCCTCCCTTCCTAATCTAGCGTATATCCTAGCAAGCCAAACGTTGGCCAAGGTAAAGGGATGTGCTGTCTCTCCCATGAAATCTTTCCTGTACCTCTTCACGAATCCGTTCTTCAATAGGTCAACTTCTACCTTCCTTAGGGTGTTCATGAAAACTGGGTCGTTAACGTCAACGAAGCCGTAAATAGGCAAGGTCAAGAGGTTCGCATCAACCTCTTCTGATCCGGCATATCTCACGAAACGGCCATCCTTCACGCAGTTCTCAATTATCCATTGCCTTAACTTATCCTTGCTTAAATGTGATACTTTCTTTCCTATTTCCTTTCCCATCTTTTCTATCCTATCTAAAGACACCCACATCATAACCTTGGAATGAGTATAGTGTTGTGACTTTCCTCTGTCCTCCCACATACCAGCATCTTTAAGTTTCCAATTTTTCGAGACCCATTCATGGATATACTCTAACTTGACCCAGTTTTCCCTCAAGAACTCTCTGTCTCCCGTCTTCAAGTAATACTGATACAAGGCTTCCACGAAGAAACCTTCTATATCTAGTTGAACTTGAGAAGCGGCACCGTTTCCGACCCTCACCGGCTTTGAGCCCTTAAATCCGGATAACCACTTGATCTCCCTCTCTGGAGGGGGATCTCCGCCGTCAACGGCATAGAGAGGATGGAGGAAAGGTTTGGACGAGAAGTTCATTGAACCTAAGAGGAAGTTGATTATCCTTCTTGACTCGACTATGTAACCAGCTGAGAGCAAAGCCTCTGAAACCATGGAAGAGTCCCTGACCCATGCGAATCTGTAATCCCAATTCCTCCTTCCTCCTTCAATCTCGGGTAAGGAAGTAGTAGGTGCCGCGATTGAGGCCCCCGTGGGAGAGTATATCGAGTTCAGAAGCACCATTAAGCTCACTTCTTTCATTCTCTCGATCTCGTCTACACCCCCAAAAGGAACCTTCTTTTCCCAATAGCTAATGGTGGCATTAATTGACTTCTCGACTTGTCTTCCTATTCTCTTTCTGAAGGGACCATATTCCTTAGCAGGAGAATAGATCAAGTATAACGTTACGCCAGGAGGCATTATGGCATGCACGTTGGGAAATAGAGCTAAGCATTCCCTTGACTTAGGATTCATGAACCTTACTCCATCTTCCTCTTCCTCAACTATAGGCTTGTATAATCCGTAATGAAACGCTGGCTTCACTTTCACCTTTAAAGGTATTGTAGTTCTAACCACCCTCACTAACGATCTCTCTCCAATTGGCATTATATCCATAATTTCAGCCTCGCCTTGGTTACATCTGAATTTAGTTGACAGCACGTTAGCTTTGACGTACGTCATCGAGGTCTCACATTTATCTTCAGGATAGATGGAGAACTCCCCTCCTTCGTCGTCTAGAATCTTGCCAAAGATTGACGGTGAGTCAAAACGGGGAAAAGTCAACCATATTACGGACCCGTTATCTATCAATGCGCTACTCAAACCGTTGCTTATGAATCCTAAAGGTCTCATAACGTTTAATACAACTGCGATCATAAAAGGTGTTTTGTATTTTTTATCTTGATTATATTGGAAGATCTATACACGAAAGGGTAAGGTACGAACAATTGTTTTTATTTCAGTATCTAGCTTTCAATAGCAATAAAGTTATATATAAAAGAGTTAATAATTGCCATGCTTATCAAAGTATGGCTGATTCTAAATTAACTTGATTATTTATTCCAGCTAAAAGAGTATGCCTTAAAAATTATAGTAAAGCAAATTATTAACGTTTTTCAAACTTAAAAGTACAAGATTTAAATACCCCATTTATAATTACAATTATTATGAATTATCTGCAATCAGCCATAATTATATACATAGCAGGAATGATGATCACTGACCTTTTTCTACTTTATCTGCTGTTCAAGAGTTCAAATGCGTCTAGAAGGGCTGTCCTCTTCACTTCCTCGATATTTTTCTACATGTCTGCCGAAGCTGCAGATATAGGATACATACTCTTTGAACATGGGTCGATCCTCATAGAACCAATAAGTCTGATACTAGCCTCAATTCCGATATTCCTCTCCATTACAGTGAAGGACAGAGGTTATTGGAAGGACGATTGGGTATCATCTACTTTCTTGTCATTGACCTTAGTGATAGACGAAGTAGCGATGGGGTATGCCTACTCCACAGCTTTCGGACCTCACATGAGTCCATTGGTCTCAGCAGTAAGCAACCCAGCTTTTGGTATAATGATGCTAATAGACGCTTCGTTCTTCCTAGCAATGAAGAGACACAACATAGACATGAAGGAGATCTCCTTGTTCACCTTTGCAGTCTCCATGGCGTTCATGCCCAACGTCTTCAGGACTTTCACGTCTTCAGTTCAGTTAGTAGGTGCTATTGTCTCTTCCTTAATAATGATAGTTAACATAGTGACGCTTTACTTACTGCAAATGAGGAGGATCTCCCTTAATGCGCAGATCCTTTCGTTGTCGTTGGCTGGTTTTGACTTCATCATGATGTTAGGGCTTTCAGTTTTCGCCTCTTCGTCGGATTTAACCTTCTTGTCTTATTCAATGATAGCGTCGATGATTTGGTACTTCGTTCTCATTTTCTATAGGTTCTCAGACAAAAAAATCGTTCGCGGGCTCAAGATCTCGATGGCATTCGTATTCTTGATAAACATGGCAGAGCTGACAATGGGCTTCGGCGATAGCGTAATGGGGTTCAACGTAACTAACGCACTATTCTCAACCCACATGATGACTAACTCGATGAACCACATAATGAGGACTCCCCACACAAATCCATTTTGGTGGATCTTCCCCATGAACCCACTTTCAATGACATTGATGAATTTCCATTCCGCACTAATGACCTCACATAATCTGTTGCTTTCAGCGTTCTGGGGTTCTTACATGCTGATCATGATGTCTACCATGATGCCTTTCTACATCCTGATGATGGGAGCTGAAATGCTTTTCCTCGTATATGAAAGATACAAGAGTTCCAAAAATTCATACGTCAAAAGGTGGGCTTTAGCTATAATAGTCGCAATGCCGTTATTTGTCTGGTTAATACCTTACTACACAAACTTCTACATCTTCGGTATGAGTGGGATGCTGATCCCAGTGACGCTCCTAGGCTTCGCAATTTCTATGGTTGCAATTTCCATAGCTTCAGCGATGTTCGGAAGGAAGGCGTTCTGTAACACCTTATGCATGTCAGCTCACATGTGGACTAATGTTTACTACGATCAATTCAAGCCTAAGAAGTCCTCTAAGTTCTGGGATTACTTTAGGTGGCTCCCATTGATGGCTATGATAGGTTTCTTCTCTTATTGGGTGGCAGGAGAAATGGGGGTAGTACAATTCCTGAAGTTAGGAAGCTCAACAATCAATCCTCTAAATCTGTTCGGTATGTTTACCCTAAATTATGTCTGGTGGTTCTTCTTCTTCATGACTCCGGTGTTCGGAACTTACTCCTGTGCTAGACAAGGATGGTGCGGATACGGCACTTTCGTTGGATTGTTCAATAAGGTTGTCTTTAAAGTGAGATCAAAGGATGTAGAGGTGTGCAGATCATGCGATAAGCTGTCTTGCGAGTCTTCATGTCCGTCAAAGATAGAGATCAGGAACGACGTGTTGAACAAAGGTTTCTCAAATAGAATTTCATGCGTAGGGTGTGGGGACTGCGTCGAGGCTTGCCCCTTCGATAACTTGTACATACAAGACATCAGAAACGTATTCAGAAAACAACCGAATAAGTACTAAAAACCGCTTTTTTATAATCTTTATTTAGATAGAAGTGACTTTTTTAATTAAATAATTCTCAATATTTTTTATTTTTGCACGGATTTTTTGGAAGATAGACACATCCTCAAGTACTCGATAAAAAGGAAAGATAAGTTCCTTTCCTAGTCCTCCCTTGTGAGTCCTCAGATCAGCTTAATTACCTCCGACGCATCCTCGATTTTGAAGGCTTGGGGAACGAAATCTCCTTGATCTATGAACGGAACGTACTCTATTGAGTCCCTAGTTTTGACCTCTACTCCGCGAAGATTGAAGAGAAACTTAGGGTCGTCTATGTCATCTTTCCATACGTGTATGTGAAACCCCCTCTTGGTGGTTATTACGAGCCTAGACCTTATCCCGCTTAGCTGACTCAATACTTCCCTCTCCTTGGAGTCCACGTCTATCATGAAGATCCTGAAATCTATGTTCTTCGGCATCTCGGAGTGGTATATCTTCATCACGTCGACTTTCTCATTACACATGTCCACATACCTTGAAGCAGTCCTCCTGGAGGTCTTGACGAAGTTAACCGGGTTCAGGACGAACATTATTTTGACCCACTCCTTTCTAACAGGGTATCCCTTCACCGTGAATACCCCACTACTTTCTCTTATTGCCTTCATGATCTCCGTAGCCCTCTTCGGATTGACTTCAGTAAGCCTGAACAATACCTTGTCGATGCTGGTGCCGAGCTCCTCCTTGGCTCCTTTGTCTCTGGATATCAAGTAAAAAAGGTAGTATTCTTCATCGTTTAACTTCGGAAGGTAATTGAAGAAGTCGTCTAGTGAAATCTTTTCCATGAATTAACTGATCCCTCTAGATAAATAACTCTGCGAGGATCTCAGTCTATTTCAACGCTAGTTCAGAGGCTATAATTGGTCTAAACTTAACTCACTTTCAACTAAAGCGAAATTCCTACATGTTCACGAGTTGTCTCTGAAGACATCAACAATGAGATCTTCTTAATCACCCATCTTGCGCCTTCCCTAGCTTTTCTAGTATGCTCAATCGTTTTCCAGCTTACTTTTTCATTAAGTATGAATTAAAAGAATTCTACTTTAAACTATAGTAGAAATATTTAAAGATCTTGAGTGAGATATGAAGTTATGAGAACGGTAATAATAGGTGGAGGTTTTGCGGGGCTATCCGCGTTGAAAGTTCACGATTCCCTTTTGATAGACGAGAGGGACTACTTCACTTTAACGCATAGGTTAGTCGACGTCTTCAGGATCGGAAATCCTGATGTAGCAAAAATGCCTTATCAGGGGAAGACAATCAAAGGCAGGGTGAGGAGCGTTGACTTCAGGAGGAAGAAAGTTGTCACTGACTTAGGTTCGTTCGATTACGATAAGCTCCTCATCTCATGTGGATATTCCCAAAAGGTGATCCCGAACACGTACAAGATAGAGACCGTTGAGGACGCATTGGCTCTGCACGAGAAAGTCAGAGGGGTGAGGAAAGTGGCAATTCTCGGGGGAGGTCTGCTTGGCGTAGAGCTAGCAAGCGCTTCTAGAGAGATGGGTAAAGAAGTGTACCTCATAGAGGGAGGAAATAGGCTGTTGAACTTCATGACTACTGAGTCATCAAACTTCGCCTTGAGGGAGCTGAACGATATGGGGGTTCACGTGATACTTAACGAAAAGGTTGAAGGGATAGAAGGGAACAAAGTCAAGACTAACGACATGGAGATAGAAAGCGACGTTGTAATCTCGTCCATAGGTTTCAAGGGGTCTTCATTGATCCAGGAACTTGGACTAACTAACATAAACGGAAGGATGCTCGTGGATGAATACTTACGCTCAGTGGACTACGATGACGTCTTCGGGGCTGGGGACTCTGCTACAACGAAGAAGTTCGTCCCTATGTCTGCACAAGTAGCAGTGCAGGCTGGAAAGACTGCAATGATGAACATGATTGGAGACTCGGAGGAACCATTCCAGTATAAGCAATACGCAGTCATAGCCAAGGTGAACGGTAAATACTTTGGCGACCTCATGGGTAGGTTCGTGAAAGGAAGGCTGGCAGAGATGGCTGAGAAAGTGGGTATTGCAAGGGCTGTAATGTTATTAAAATGACTTCCCCCATGCCCTAAACGGTAGACTCAAAATCATATTACAAATATAAATTCAACA
>DAHF01000025.1:387-5806 GCA_002495845.1 Sulfolobus sp. UBA167 | reverse complement strand
GTAAAATGATTTTGGGTCTACCGTGAGGGGCGAGGCTTTCAATAGTTTGTAATCAAGAACCAAGGCTCATCAGGAGTTCGGTCTTCATAAAGCATAGAAGGAAAAAAGGAAAACATCAGTCGTTTTAAACCTCGAGCTCACTTAATTCACTATGCTGGGCAAAATAGGAAGGAAAATCTTCGATGAGGTCATCTACCCTAACCTAGGCAAGGTAAGGAAAGAGGTAATAGTTCCACCGCAGAACGGGGTTGACGTCGGAGTTGTAGACCTTGAGGACGGGAGGGTACTTGTGACGAAGACAGACCCAGTCTTCGTGGTAAAGGAATACGGTCTCAGGAAGGCAGCTTGGTTTGCCGTTCACATATTGGCGAGCGATCTGATGACCTCTGGAATTCCACCGCAATACGCTCTGATTGATCTGAACTTGCCCCCTTCAATGGAGGACGGAGAATTGAAGGAGATGTGGGAAGGTATGAGCGACTCGCTCAAGGAAATAGGTGTCATGGTGATCGGAGGGCACACCGGAAGATATGAGGGAGTTAACTACCCTATGTTAGGTGGATTCACCATGTTGGGTATAGGCGAGAGGGAAAGGTTAGCAAACCCCTCGAAGGTTAAGGTAGGCGACGAAGTCGTGGTGACTAAAGGGCCAGCAATAGAGGCCACAGCTCTCCTGGTCAACACGTTCCCCGACGTTTTCAAGGGGGAGCTATCAGAGGTATTGTTCAGGGAAGCGATGGACATGTACTGGAAAATGTCGTGTTGGAAGGATGGGCTCATCGCTTCCAGAGTTGGAGTGAGCGCAATGCATGACGCCACCGAGGGAGGGTTATGGAACGCACTGGTCGAAGTAAGTGAGTCCGCAGGCAAGGGGATGGAGATAGAAAAGGAGAGAATACCGATGCCACGTTCGGTGAGGGAAGTAACTAACCTAGCAGGAATAGATCCCTTCACTTCCATAAGCGAGGGGACCATGGTGATTGTTACGTCTAACGGTGAAGAGGTAGTTGACTTACTGAGGAAGGAAGGAATTGAGGCTGCTGTAGTTGGAAAGGTTGTAGAGGACAAAGCAGTTAAGGTTGATGGTAATGTAATAGGCAGGCCTGATCACGACCCATTCTGGGTAGCCTTCTCGGAAATAGGCAAAAAGGGGAAGGAAGCCCTGAAAAGGGAGAAAAGGTAATTTCTCCTCACATACCCGGTGACGGAATGAAGCGAAGAAGAAATTTTGTGTTAAATTTAACTTGATGGGAGTGAGGGCGAAAGACCCCTTCAGGGGACGGATAGCCCTTAGAAGAGCCTATCAGTGAAAAAGTGTGAGTGATATCAAGACCAAGGCTTAGCTGAGTTAGTACCAAGACTAGGGGAACTCACGCCGTAAAGAGGAAACCTTAGTAACATGCGGGGTATCACAGAACAGTTCAGCGAGACCTCATGGGTGAAGATCAAGGTCGCTCAGAGAAGGTAAATCGCGAGGATGCCATGTGGCGGGGTAGTTCACGAAATTGTAAGAAGATAGAGTAGAGACAGATAATAGAGTTCTCAGTATTCTATTAACGGTGTTAACATTATAGTCGTTTATTAATTTCGGTTGACGAATTTCATTCATGGAATTTGAGAAGGCTACTATAGATGACGTTATTTCGTACCTTTCCACTTCAAGGTCTGGCTTAAGTTCCGATGAGGTCAAGAGGAGGTTAGAGAAATATGGTTACAACGAAGTCAAGGAAAAGAAGGTAAGTCCGGTCAGGAAGTTCTTAGATAAGTTTAACGCGCCAGTGCCGTGGATGCTCGAAGTGACTTCATTGGTTACATTCTTCCTCAAGAAATACGACGATATGGCAATCATCTTGTTCCTCCTAGTATTCAATGCCATAGTGAGCTTCGTCCAAGAGTCCAGGGCTGAGAACGCTGTAGAGCTATTGAGGAAGAAGCTCTCCGTACAGACCTCCGTGCTGAGGGACGGAAGGTGGACTAACGTCCAGGCGAGGGAGCTCGTACCCGGAGACGTGATACATGTCAGGCTTGGGGACATAGTCCCTGCAGACGTCAAGGTAATTGAGGGCGAAGTAGAGGTAGACCAGTCAGCTTTAACGGGAGAGTCCCTCGCGGTGGAAAAGAAGGAAGGCGCTATCCTCTATTCAGGCTCAATAATTAAGAGAGGAGAAGCTGAAGGCTTGGTAGTAACGACCGGAGCTAAGACATACTTTGGAAAGACCACTGAACTGGTACAAAACGCTAAAGTGAAATCTCACATAGAGTCGTTGATACTCGGAATAGTGAAGTATTTGATTACAATAGACGTAACCTTAGTGCTACTTATGGTGATCTATTCTTTCTTCACCAAGGTTCCTTTATCGAACGTGATACCCTTTGCCTTGGTAGTCCTCATAGCCTCAATACCCGTAGCCCTCCCAGCGACGTTCACCATCGCGATGGCTATAGGTGCATTGGAGATGTCTAAAAAGGGAGTCCTGGTCACTAGGCTGAACGCCATAGAGGACGCTTCCTCGATGGACGTCTTATGCATGGACAAGACAGGCACCATAACAGAGAACAAGCTTTACGTTGTAGACCCTATAGTCATGCAAGGTAACGAAGAGGAGCTCATCAGATCTGCAGTTTTAGCATCTGAGGAAGCAGGAGAGGATCCTATAGACAAGGCTGTAATAAACTACGCCAAAGAGAAGGGGGTGAAAGTAGACTTCTCGGTCAGGAAGAGCTTCACGCCTTTTGATCCTTCCACTAAGAGAAGCGAAGGGATCATAGTGGAGAACGGAAGTGAGATTAAAGTCGTGAAGGGGGCACCTCAGGTGGTTGGTTCCCTCTGTGGGATGAGCGATGAAATAAAAGACACTATAGATAAGCTCGCAATGAGAGGTTTCAGGGTGATCGCCGTAGGTAAAGGTAAGGAAGATAATCTCTCCCTCCTAGGACTGCTTCCGCTCTATGATAGACCCAGAAAGGACTCTGCAACCCTGATAAGCGAACTTAAGGACTTGGGAGTATCAGTGAAGATGATCACCGGAGACAACAAGGCAATAGCTGGAGAGATAGCTAAAGAGGTGAGGATAGAGGGTTCTCCGTGTTCTATATCTGACGTGAAGGAAGGGAAGGAGAAAGTGGACGAGTGCGGAGTCCTAGCTGAGGTCTTCCCAGAGGACAAGTTCTTCGTGGTCAAATCACTCCAAAAGGAAGGTCACGTGACAGGGATGACGGGAGACGGCGTGAATGACGCCCCAGCCTTGAAACAAGCAGAAGTAGGAATAGCCGTGAGTAACGCTACTGACGTAGCTAAGGCTGCTGCCAGCGTCGTGCTCACCCATGAGGGTATAGTCGACATAGTTGATGCAGTGAAAAGTGGAAGGAGGATATACCAGAGGATGCTGACCTATACCCTCAATAAGATCATGAAGACCATACAAGTGGTCATCTTCCTTACTACGTCGTTCTTCGTGTTCAGGTTCTTCGTCACTACCCCGTTTGATATAATTCTGCTGCTTTTCGCCAACGACTTCGTGACCATGTCGATAGCTACAGACAACGTGAGGTATTCAAAGTCTCCCGAAAAGTGGAACGTGAAGCCTTTAGTCATGAGCTCCGCAATACTCTCTACAATGTTAGTGCTAGAAGGATTCACCGGAGTCCTTATTTCCATGAAGCTGGGTTTCTCTCAAGGTGAGATACAGACCTTCGTCTTCGACTTGTTGGTCTTCTCGGGGCTCTTCACCGTCCTCATGGTGAGGGAAAGGAAGAGGTTCTGGCACTCAGCTCCAAGCAAGTGGCTCTTGCTATCCATCATAGGGGACATACTGGTGATAAGCCTCATTTCAATCCTGGGAATCCTTGTAAGTCCTATCCCTCCCGTGAGCATAGTTTACGTCATATTGCTCACGTTCGGTTGGATGGTCGTGATGGACTTCGTGAAGAACCTAGTTTTCAGAAAATACGGGCTCTGAGCCCAAGCTTAGATCCTGCTAACGCGTTAGCTCCATTTTCTAAGTCTTTTCATAAATGCTATGATATTCTTTTTTTAAAAGAAATTAATTTCTTTAATTATTATTACACACTTGTATTATTAGTGCTTTGGGACATCCAAACCAAAGAAATATTGAGCTGATTTATATTGTACCCTTTGCACTCATTTTAGCGTGAAAGTAAATCTGCCTATTGCGTCGTCGTGGTTTCTATGGGGCTCGTCGTACTACCTTTATTATCCCTATCTTTCAATTTATCTGCAAAAAATCCTAGGAGATACCTTCTCCTTCTCATTTGTGATATTTACCTTAGCTGCGATTCCATTTTCGTTCATAGGAGGTCTCTTCCACAAGCTAATAGGAGTCAGGCCCTCAGCATTTCTAGGGATGGTCCTCAGCGGGATAGGGCTATTCTTAATTCAGGCCTCATCCGCTCCGGTTCCCTTGATTCTGTCAGGTATTCTAGCTTATTCCTTCTTCATCTCCCTGCCCAACTTTTACGCAATAATGTCGTCACTTGACAGTAAGTGTATAGCCAGGGTTTGGTCTATTTCAATTATTCCTTCGCTATTCATGCCCTTGGTTGGAGGCATGATATCGCAATACTCAGGGATCCGAGCGGTTTTCTTGTTGGGCTCTCTAATCTCCTTTGCTTCAGGCATCCCCGTGCTCTTTTCGCATGTAAAGCTGAGGAACGAGAGAAGGGAGTCAATGAAGCTTCTACCTTTCCTTTCGATGATACCTATAGCGATGGCATTCCCTTACGTCTACGTTTACCTGAGGTCTAACTTCGGCTTTTCGTTGGAGGAAATAGGGGTGATCTCTACCATAGCAGAGGCTATAGGGATGATGTCGTCTTTCTTGTCTACTAGGACAACTAGTAGGAATGCGATGGTAGTACTTCTAATCCTCTTCTCTTTCCTGGGCTTTGAGGTGGACATACCTTACTTTTCATTAGCTTTCGGTCTATGGGAAGCCATAATACCGGTCTCTCTAGAGGGTAGCAACTCCATGACCCCTCAGGACTTCGGGAAAGTTAACGCAGCCCAACAAGGTGGTTGGCTGGTCGGCTTCGTCCTTTCCTACTTGCTCGGGGAAAAGTCACTCATATTCTCCTCAGTCATCTCTCTCGTTATTGTGCTTTTCGTCCTCAGGTACAGCAAGGCAATCTTAAGATGATTTTCTCAAGTGTGTTCTAGCGAGTTGAAGCACACTGTTCGGCTACATTTCAAGAATTTTATCTTAATGGGGGTTTAAGNNGGAAGACCCCTTCCGTCACGGTAGACCCAAAATCCAATTAGTAAAAATAACTTTTATCTGTTAATAACAACTAATAAGAATTTAGTGTAATTAAATAACTAATCTTACAATAATTTTTAGAAATTTCTAAGTGTTATGTTAGATCTTTTATATTTCTTAAAAGTGAGCTGAGAAATATTATT
>DAHF01000025.1:0-377 GCA_002495845.1 Sulfolobus sp. UBA167 | reverse complement strand
ATACGGTACAAATGATGAAAATCTATTTTATTTGTACTAATTATTTGATACATTATTCTTAATACCCTCAATTATAAGTATAATAAAATAAATTCTTTTTCCTATGAAGAAAAAATGTGAGATTTAGTGTTGAATTTATATNNTGTAAAACAATTTTGGGTCTACCGGTCAGGGTGGGGCAGTTCACACAGCGTTGTAAGTAGTTTTCATAGGAGGTTTTGCTTGGAATTCTTCAGCTTTCGGAACTACAGGAATTTCTCCAGGGAACTGGGAAGCGTTAAGCTCAGCTAAACCTCCAATATATTCCTTCCCGTTCTTCTATGAAGTTGCAGGACTTGGTTTAGGAGCTTTGACAATAATATTAGCTATTGACGGTG
>DAHF01000044.1 GCA_002495845.1 Sulfolobus sp. UBA167 | reverse complement strand
TCGGAACTCTTAGTGTTGTAGAGCTCCGCCCTCCACCACTACTTAGTTACTGGTAAGGCAGAGCCGTGAAGCAGGAAGCCCCTAGGGCGGGGTAGTTCACTATGGTCAGGTATTACTTTCCTATTTATCGAAATACAAATAAATGTTGTAACGTAGTATGCCTTTATGGACATTGGTTTCGTCATCGGGGAGGCTACTCCACAGGAAGCTTTCATGATAACGTTAGGCAATATCAGGCTAGGGACTTACGTTGTTATAGAATATGACAACGTGAAGGCATTGGGGTTGGTGACCTGGCTTACAAGGGGAAGCCCTCTCTTAGACAAGCAGGTTAGCGACATAGAGATGGTTCAGGATATAACAAAGAACAAGGAGAGAATACCTCACTATATAAAGGCTAAGATAAAGATGCTCTGCGATCTGAATCAGGGGTGTAAGTTGCCTACCCTTCCCCCCTACCCTGGAACCGTTGTAAGGCTAGCAAGCCCACAGGAGTTAGAAAGCATATTTTCTGCAGGAGAACTAAAAGTTGGTACGTTAGTCGGGACTGATGTTC
The DNA here is from genome assembly GCA_002495845.1 of Sulfolobus sp. UBA167. Lineage (GTDB taxonomy): Archaea > Thermoproteota > Thermoprotei_A > Sulfolobales > Sulfolobaceae > Sulfuracidifex. The sequence continues at coordinate 7,795 of DAHF01000044.1, read as the reverse complement.
CAGTGAACGTTTCGATTAACTCCCTGTCAAGGCACTTAGCGATATTAGCTGCTACCGGGTCGGGCAAATCGAACACTGTAGCTGTGTTGTCAGAGAGAATAGCTGACCTAGGAGGTAGCATACTCATCTTTGATTATCATGGAGAATACTCTGACAGCGATGTGAGAAACCTCACTATCTTGGAGCCTAAGTTGAATCCCCTTGAGCTCTCACCGAGGGAATTTGCAACCTTATTGGAGATTAGATCTAATGCTTTCATACAATATAGGATTTTAAGGAGAGCGTTCATCGAAACTACGAAGGCATTCAGAGAAGGATTATCGAAAGGAGAGATCGACTTGCAAGGGTCTAATGAGAAGTTCTTTGAGATGCTGGAGTCCTCGATAGAGGAAAACAAGGACGAGAAGAAGAAGGACGCAAAGGACGAAGTTATAACTAAGATAGAGGAATTTCAGGATCGTTACTCTGGAATAGTTGACCTTTTGACTCCAGATATATCTCAAAGGATAAGAAGTGGAACCGTAAACGTTGTTAACCTAAGTTCGATGGAACCTGAGAGCATGGACGCTTTGGCGTCGCATTACTTACGCAAAATACTCGACTCTAGGAAGGCAACGAAGAGAGGAGGAACAGGATTGGCGTTCCCAGTAATCATAGTTATAGAGGAAGCACACATCTTTTTGTCAAAGGACAACGACACTCTGACCAAGACTTGGGCTTCCAAAATAGCCAGAGAAGGGAGGAAGTTTGGCGTGAGTTTGATAATCGTGAGTCAAAGGCCTAAAGGCTTAGACGAGAACATATTGAGTCAGATGACAAACAAGATAATCCTAAAGATAGTTGAACCTAATGACAAGAAATACGTGCTGGAGTCAAGCGATAACCTAAGCGAGGATCTGGCTGAGCAGTTGTCCTCTCTAGACATAGGTGAAGCCATGGTTATTGGAAAAATCGTTAGAATACCAGCCATAATCAAAGTTGATAAGTACCCTGGCAGGCTTGCTGGTGCTGATCCTGACTTAATCCAAGAGTGGAAAGAGCACATGAAAACCCAAGAGTTGAACTCTAAGTTTGCTTCCTTCGGTGAGTGAAATGCTCCTCCTTCACATATCTGATACGCATCTAGGTAAAAGACAGTACGGCCTCGACGACAGGGAAACTGACGTTTACAACACGTTTTCCTCCCTTATTGATGAGGCAATAAAGGAACACGTGAAAGCCGTGATACATACTGGTGACCTTTTCGACGTCCCTAATCCCCCAAACAATGCCTTATATCATGCTATGAATGAAATCATGAGGTTGAGGAATGCAGGGATAGATTTCCTGAGCATACCCGGAGACCACGACACTCCGAAGAGGGCGGGAGAGAAGTACCCTCAGAAGATCTTAGAGATAGCTGGATTAAGGCTTATTAATGATACTTATGTGGACCTTGAGGGCGAAGGATCCAAGGTAAGGGTAATCGGGATAAAGCACAAACCTAGCTTACTTTCAGAGCAGTTAAAGGACCAACTCAGGAGCGTCAAACCCGCCCCAGGGTTCAAGAACGTCATTATGTTGCATCAAGGAATAAGGGAAGTACTTCCCTATGCATACTCTTGGCAGATTTCACAAGGAGACATACCTTTAGGTTTCGATTACTATGCTCTGGGGCATTTCCATACTAGAATGCTCCAGAAGTTCGGCAACGGAGAGCTTGGGGTAGCAGGCTCTCCAGACATTATAAGGGAAGAGGAAATAGAAGGCTACAAGAAATATGGGAAGGGCGCCTTTCTGGTCGACCTTTCCTCAAATCAAACCAACGTTCAGAGTATAAACCTCGATATAAGACCTCAGGAGGTCGTTACTATAAGCTCTGCTGATTACAAGAACGAGATAGACAAGCTCCTGCAGGAAATTCCCGTAAAGTATCACAAGAAGCCAATACTCCACATAGAAGTCAACGGAAACTATTCTAAATATGCGTTGGAATACATGGCTAAACTCCAGGAGGTGGTACTCCATTATAGGATTATTAAATACAACACCGAGCAGAACCAGACAGACGGTTCTACACTGCCGTCTAATAGTACGATAGACGAGCTGATAAGAAAGTTCTTTGAGGATAAAGGATATTCCAAGCAAGAAATAAACATAATTTTAGATATGATCGAAAACATTGACGACGAGAAGGTCGTTAAGGACTCGCTCCAGAAAATATCTATGGGTGAAAAAGGTGAAAATTGAGGAACTCAAACTCAAGGACTTCTTGAGCCACTCCAATACGGAGGTTCACTTCGACAGCAACATCGCGGTCAACGTCATAATAGGGCAGAACGGAGCTGGAAAGACTTCGATTATACAAGGCATCTTATTTTCCATATTTAGAGAAGGGGACAAGGGAAACATAGCTAACATGGTGCGGAAGGGAGGACATGAAGCTTCTGTTATCATGAGCTTCACCCAGAACGGGAAGAGATACCAGGTCAAGAGGTTCCTTTCAAAGCAGGGAAAGGCCCAGGACGACGTCCTCTTCGTTGAGGGCAATCCATTAGCTAGAGGCGCTCAGGCGGTCAGCAAAGAGATGGAGAGAATTCTCGGAGTGGTCCCCAGTGTGGCTTACTCCACCTTCATCGTGAAAGAGGGGAAGATCCTAGACGTACTGGAAGAGAAGGAACTGGGCGAGATCTTGTCAGAGATAATGAAGATAGATAAGTTAGACAAGTTGATTGACTCTTCAGGCTACATAAGATTGGTGCAAAGGGATCTAGAAAGCAGGATTCAGAGCCTTAGAGATATTGAAACTCGGGTCCAGAGGGACAAGGAGTATCTGTCAATGAAGGAGTCAGACTTGATGCAAATGGAAGGGGAGTTGAGAAAAATCAACGACGAGTTAGAGTCGATCTCAAGGGAAGCCAATACCTTCAAAGTAGAGCTAGAAGAGATGACAAAAAAGAGGGAAGCCTATCTTGTAACGCTTCAGAGGAAGACTACAACGGAGAAAGAGATCAAGAGGCTGAAGCTGGAGCTTGAAAGAGACGAGACGGAATTGGAGAAACTCGATCCTTTGCGTTCTAAGCTCGAGGAACTAAGAAAGTATAAAGAAATAGAGGGCGATATAAAGGCGTATCAGACCAACAAAGATACTGTAGAAAAACAGTACAAACAGCTGAAAATGGTCGCCAGAAACAGGGAGAGCGTGGAAGCTAAGTTGAAGAAAAAGAAAGAGCTCGAACCTTACTACAAAAGGTATCTGGAGGTAAGTAGTAGGCTGAAGGAAAACAAGAGAAAACTAGACGAGGTGACTCCATACAAGATCAGTTTAGACCGAGACTTCACCGAGCTAAGGAAATTGGAGGAGGAAATCTCATCGCAGGAGGGCAACATAGGCGAGAAGTTAGCGTCATTGAGGGAAGAGATCCAAGCAAAACAGGAGGAATTAAGTGAAACGGAGAAGAAAATGGGAGAAATCGAGGCTATGATCAATGACATTCAGGAGACGCTCAGCAGGCTAGACGAAGTCCATGGAGATAAATGTCCAATTTGCGGAAGTCCCCTTGATGAGGAACACAGGAGAAACATAGAAGAGGAGAAGAAAGCTAAGCTTTCCGAACTGCGGAAAACCAGGTTCTCCTTATGTCAAAATAAGAAGGGGCTAAACTTGGAGATTAGGAAGCTCAACGAAGAGATCTCTAACCTAAACCAGCTTGCTGGCAAATTAAAGTCTAACTTGGACAGGAAGGCTAAACTGGAGAAGGAAATATCTAACCTGAAGGAGATGGTAAAGGACTACGAAAAGCTAAGGGATGAGGTTAAGAGAGATGAGGAGACCTTAAAAAACGAAGACCTTGAGTCGTTGTATGAGTCATATCTATCAGTTAAGGACGTGTCAGAGGAAGAGCTGGAAAGCCTTAAAACTCAAGAGGATGCGCTCAAGCTCCATATATCAAGCCTCGAGGACAAGCTGAAGGAAGTTGAGTCTAAAATGAAGGGCGAGTCTATAGATTACGTGCAGAGAAAGATATTGGAATACGACGAAATAGAGAGGGAGCTGAGGGAGTTAGAGAAGATAGAGGTCAGATACCTGAGCAACAAGAAAAACCTTGAGGATAAAAAAATGGAGTTGGACGCTATATCTCAGGAGTTGGATAGTTTATCCTTTAATGAGGAGGAATACAAGAAGGCTAAGGATCGGGTAGACGAGGCTACGGAAAGGTATCGTGAGGCATCAAGCAGGAAGTCGGAGATCGAGGGCAGAGTAACCGAGGTGAGAAAAGAGATAGACAACAAGAGGAAAGAAATAGACGAGGAAGAAGCTAAGTTGAAGGAAATGCCTAAGTTGGAGAGCGCGCATCAGAGGTTGACTAAGCTCAGGGACGATCTCGGAGACGGCGGTTTGAAAGGCTATCTCGTCTCTAGCGTGTCAACTATCCTCACTAATAACGTGAATGACATCTTAGGTAGGTTTGACCTATCGTTTAGGAACGTTGAAATATCAAGGAAAACTACGGGCAAGACGAGAATGAGAACCGAATTTGAAACGATTGTTTATAACACGAAGGGGGATCAGCTCAGCATAGAGAACTTGAGCGGCGGCGAGAAGATCTCCCTGGCATTAGCCATGCGTTTAGCCTTGACTAAAATTATCACAAATCCAGGTTTCATGATACTTGATGAGCCTACTATTCATCTAGACGAGGAGAGGAGAAAGAAGCTCATAGAAGTGATAAAGGCGGTAAACGAAGTAGTACCCCAGATTCTAGTGATAACGCATGACGAGGAGGTCTTAGACGCAGCAGACGTTGTATTTAGAGTCAAGAAGGAAAACGGAATAAGCAAAGTGAGCATAGAAAATATAGGTGATGAAAGTGATCAAAGAGGTTTATAATAATTTAGTTGACAATTATTTAAAAATAAAGAAAGACCTCTTTGCTCTCTCGCAAGAGATAAGCAGGGAAACTCAGGAAAAAGTAAACGAAATATGGGTTCCTTATGTTCCTCGTCCAGGAGATCCTAAGGGGATCCTGGCAATAGATGGTGGCATGTTCTCAAAGGAAGTGAGGACTGGAGTCGTCTTCGTTATAAATGCTGAGGCAGTTTTCCATGATGGTGAGAAGACAGAACCTAAGGACAAGATGGCGAGGGTAGGTGTGTTTAAACCCGGCAACGACGCTAGGGACATGACTGGGTATGCGATGGAATCGATGGAACTCAAGCTTGCAATGCATAATCCTTCATCCTTGATTTTGATGGATGGAAGCATAAAGAAAAAGATAGGGAAAAGGATAGACGAGAAGTATCTTTATCTTCTGGACCAGTTAAAAGAAACGGACAAGTGTAGGGAAATATTGGCTTTGGAGATGAAGACAGAGGCTGAGATCAAGAATTCTTTAATCCTTGAAAATAAGCTCTTAATATCTGCAATAAAGGAAAGGGGAGGAACCGTTTGGATATCCAAAAAGAGCAGGTCTACTGACGTCTTCAATTCTTTCTATTCTGACATGACTTTACTCGAGCTATTTACAAGAGGTACTGGATACACTAAGCCAAAAATACACAACATAGATGTAGGTTCGATTGAAGAAGTACCAGAGCTTAAGAAACTAGGAGGAGAATATTCCACGTTTTACGTTAGGCTATCTAACGATTCCATGATCCTGAGAGTGGACGTGTTCGGGAGGATAACTAGCGGTGAGATTGAACTCATTATGAACAAGCTTTATTCTGATTCCATAAAGGGATATCCGTACCCTCTGGTTAAGGCACACTCTGATGTGAAAGTTTCAAAGGACGACAGGGCAAGAATTCTTTCTATGATAGGGAGGTACAATAACCTTGGAGTCAGTTGGTGGCCAAGTCAGTTCCTTTAGTTTCGAACTGGATTGTAACGTGATTCACTTCGTATTTTTCCTTAAGTAATTTCTCTAACATGACTCTCCTTTTCTCTATGTCCTCTAACTTGTCATAAGGATTCGCTATCACATGGAGCGTTGCAACCCTCATATGCTCACATAATGTCCACACGTGGACGTGGTGAACGCTAGGTTCGATCTCCTTTAAATCATGCTGGACTCTGGAGACGTCCACGGGAGATTTTTCCATGAGAGTATAATAGGATTCCTTCAAAAGTGGAGTTGCAAAGTAAGTGTTTACTCCTACTAGCAAAAGAGAAGCTATGGGGTTCAACAAGTAAAATCCAGTTACGACCATTACAGTTCCTGTCACTCCACCAACTATATAATCAATTAAATCCGCCAATGCATGCTCCTTAATTCCATATTTACCATTGGCGACAGTCATGAATGCCGCAGACGTCACTGAGCCTAATATCAGCGGTAGTTCATTTTCTCCATAACTCCTAAGCATTAGTTCTTGAAGTGAGAATACCACAGCTAAAAATGAAGTTATGATCATAACACTTACATTGATTAGAATTGAGAAGATCTCTCTTCGGTGAAGTCCATATGTGAATCCTTTGTCTCTGTAGTTTAAGTTTTTTACTATCCATGCTGATACCATAACTGACAGAGCGTCTGCAAGGGCATGGGAGAATTCAAGGAAAGCCAGCGGGGAGAACGTGAAAATCCAAGCTGCTGTTGTCGCAATTAATGCCATCGCGAAACTGATAGATGTTTTCATCAATAGATATATGTTCTAATAACTTTTAACTATTTTTAAGTGCTACCCTAAGATAAACTTTTACAAATTAGCAATCCAAATTTTGAAGATTAGAGTGAAATCAAGAATTCTGTGATAATTGGACCTAACTATTGATGTCGTACTTTAATTTATCATCACAATTTTTAGACTTCCCTTTGCTGTCTGTATCTCTATGTTATAATTAACTAAATTTTCATTTATAAATAAGAATTAAGAGAAATATGTTACAGAATGGTATTCAACATGAGAACTAATTTGCCTAAAGAAGAGGATAACTAAATTCATATAACCTAAAATTTTCTCAGTTGATAACATTTTTAAACGTTTAATGTTACATTCCCTTAGTTATACTTAGAATTGCTTTTATTATGTCTATTTTGTCTTCAGCATCGTTTAAGATGTCTAAAAGTTCATTATACCTCTTTCTTATGAAAACAGATGAGGCAAATGTTACATCGTTGAGTCTTTCTTCTAACTTTACGGCCTCTCTTTCTATTCTGGCTCTAAGTTCCATATAGAAGAGGTAAAGGTCATACATAGTTAGGGATATCCTATCGCCGTCATCCCTGAAGGCATAAAAAGGGCATAAATAACAAAACAACGCATGAGGAGTTATTTTTGTGTCGTTTTTCCAGACTGCAAGAATTTTACTATTAGATCTAAATTTTATACATGAGCCGCCATCATAAAACACGCAAGTTTTCATCTTAGACTCTCCCTCGGAGACTAGCCTATCGTAGTTCTTTATCTTTGTTGATAAGGCTAGATCAATAGAAATCTTGGTAAATTCTTCCATACTGTAATACTTGCGGTCAGAGGTTTTTAGACTTTAGCTAAAAAAGGTCATCATCTAATTTTAACTTAACGGGGTTTAAGGGGGCCGAAGACCCCTTCCGTAGGGGATGGATAACCCCTAGAAGAGTTTTTATACTAAAACTACGAATAATATCAACAACAAGGCTAAAAGTGCTGGGTCAGTACCAAGGCTGGGCAACTTACGTTGTGGAGAGCGAACCCTCCGTAACTTTTCTGCACGGGCATCATAGACTGGTTCCGTTCATTGAACCTCGTGGATGAAGGGGGATCGAGGTTGTTCTGAGAAGCAGGAAATTCTCATCGCGAGGTAAGGAAGCTCCCTCCTTTACGGTAGATC
>DAHF01000083.1:23706-34904 GCA_002495845.1 Sulfolobus sp. UBA167 | reverse complement strand
CCTTGAAGACGAGATCATCTCCATGCACCGTGATACCTTCATATGAAGTAGATAACCCGCTATCATCATGAAGGCTGTCGTGACTCTGGCGGGGACGTAGTTCAAGACCGTGTCTACTTTGGCCGAGAACCATCCTTCCTTCTTCAGCTCCGGAGTTTTGTAACCTACCATGCTGTCCATGGTGTTAGAAAGCCTCTGCAGTAACGCTCCTGGTATCCCTAGGATGAGGAACCAAAAGAGCGGTGAGACTATCCCGTCAACGGTACTTTCGAAGAGGGACTCTATCGCTGCAGATATGACGTGCCCCTCGTCTTCCTCAGCTAAGTTTCTCCTCACTAGCTGTTGAGCGTTCTCCTTTGCCCTTTCGCCCACGCTTCCCTTCACCAGCTTGTAAAGCATTGTAATCGAGAAGGATACCTTCAAGGAGAAGACTGCTATGACTACCTTCATTAACAAAGGTATATCAAGGGAATAAGGAATTGAAAGGGTTAGGAGGACTGGGACTACCGAAATAGACCACAGGAGCACACCGTATACTCTGCCCTTGAAAGGTACGGTAAGCCTCTCAGCTATCCTTCCAGTCCATACCACTGGGTGGATGAAAGCAGGGGGCTCGCCTATGAGGTCTAGAGCAAGAGCGATAATAATGACGTAGAGCACCTTAAATCACCGAGCAGGAAAACTGGAAAGGATAGAGTTATCACTGCCCCTACTATGTCTCCTGATGAACCACCTAAGTTCCTTTCTATGCCTAGTGAAATTGCAATCATGGAAATTAAAATCAAGATGCCATAAAATGAGATGAAAGGCACCATGCTTAATGCTAGCAAAGGGTAGTACTTCTTGATGTATCTAGAGAAGGTCGAGCCTAGGAAGCTTCCTTCCAAGGGGCTGGAGAGAACCAGGGAAAACATACCTACTCCTCTGCTGAGGACTTCAGCCGATACCAAAGGGACAAAGGAGGAGAGGGGTGACTTCAAGTTAGACACAGCAGTCAGGAAGAGGGACACGTATACCAAGGTAATCCCTATCCCTCCAGCTCCTACTTGGACATCTTTCAGGGCTCTCATTTTCCTCTCCTTACCTATAGCCATGAGCGCGTCCCCAGTGTCAAGGAGACCGTCTAAGTGGTGGAAACCCCTGAAGAGCTCCACGAAAGCTATGAGGAGAAACCTAGAGCCTCCACCAAAGAACGACCACGTTAAGAGGAGAAAACCGAAGTCAGCTAAACCTGCAGTCAAGCCGACCAAGAGTGGCGCGATGAAGCTCACCGAAGCTACCTCTTCTAGACTCACGTTTACCCTGACAGGAATTACAGAGAAGAACGTGAACTGTGCTATCACCGCTTTTAATTTCTGCATCAAGTAATTACAAGTGACTCTTCTAATAGCTTCTACGATGAGCGACTCAGGGAAATCTATGGTAGTAGCAGGTCTGTCAAGGATGTTCATGGCACGCCCTGTGAAGGTCCAGAACATGTCCCTGAATAGCTTCTCCACGTCAGATGGGGGAGAGATCTCTTTCATTCAAGCATATCAAGCTATGGGAGCAGGACTGTCCCCGATGAGGGAGAACAACCCAATCCTGTTGAAGCCTACAGTAGGAGGAATAGAGGTGATCTTCATGGGGGAACCTTTAGGCGTATTGAAAGCCGATGAATATTACTCCTCGATAGAAAGCTATTGGCAAAGAATTAAGCATGTAATAAAAAAAGAAGACATAGTAGAGGGAGCTGGAGGGATGGGTGAGCCAAACTTCCTGGACCGCGACATTACTGTGCATAGGGTAGCTTCAGAGCTGAAGGCAAACATAGTCTTGGTCTTGGACATAGATAGGGGAGGTGCCTTCGCTTCAGCCTATGGGACTTACCTCATGTCTCCCCCGTCTGTGAGGGAGAGGATGAAGGGTTTCATAATAAACAAGTTTAGGGGAGACGAAAAGCTCTTGGAGCCAGCGATTTCCTGGCTAGAGGGACGTACTGGCATGAAGTACCTCGGCGTCATACGCTATGACGAGGAATTCCTCATGATGCCTGAGGACTCAATGAACGTCTATCCTTTCGGCGACGGAGAACTCGACGTCGGAGTAGTTGCATACCCTTACATGAGCAACTTCAATGAGGTCTTCGCTTTGATGAAGTCGAATTCCTCAGTCAGGTTCGTGAGGAAAAGGAGAGAAGTTGAGAGAAGCGACGTCATAATTCTCCCTGGGACCAGGAACACCGTGGAGTCTTTAAGGTGGTTGAAGGAAAGGGGACTTGACGAGGTATTGAAGAGAAAGCCAGTTATAGGGATCTGCGGGGGGTTTCAGATGATGGGGTCTAGACTTATTGACAAGGCTGGATTAGAGAGCGGTAACCCAGGGGAATACCAAGGTATGGGGATATTTGACTTCAACGTAATTTACGGGGACGCGAAGGTGATCTCTCAGTCTTCAGCCATGGGAGGACAACTATCAGGTTACGAGATAAGGAGGGGAGAGATAGTCTATAATGGGAGTAAGCCACTTTACGTGATAGAGAAAAGGAACAACTCATCCGTAAGAGTGGAGGACGGAGCCATGGAAGGAAACAAGCTAGGTCTCAGCGTTCACGGTTTCATGTTCTCGCCTCAGGGAAAGAAGATCCTGAGCCAGTTCGGTATCCAAGTTACTTCTGGTAGCCTAGAACAAGAGGTCGAAGAGCAAGTTTCCTCAATTGAAAAGAAAATTAAAGGATCGCTTGACGTAGACCAATTAGATGAGATTTATAAATCCTGACATGTAACTCATTCGATGAGCTTCAACCCTTCGTCTTTCATTGATGAGATTTCTCCTCAGCTAAGGGAAAAGGTGGGGAACTCCAGGGTTCTCATAGCCGTGAGCGGAGGAGTGGACAGCACAACGGCGGCGGCGCTAGCATACAAGGTACTCGGAGAAAAGGTGGTTCCAGTGATGATAGACACAGGTTTCCTTAGGGAGAACGAAGCTATCTCCGTTAAGGAGATGACCAAGGAAGTGATACCTAACCTCGTCATAGAGGACAAGTCGGAGGTCTTCCTATCCTCTCTTGAAGGTCTGGAGGACGCGGAGCAGAAGAGGAAGAAGTTCAGAGACCTCTTTTATGAGACTATCTCTTCTCTAGCTAGAAAATATGGAACTAAAATGATGATTCAAGGTACCATAGCTGCGGACTGGGTCGAGACTCAAGGAGGTATAAAGACGCAACATAACGTCTTAGTACAGCTGGGGATAAACACGGAGTCAACTTGGGGCTTTACGGTGATTGAACCTTTGGCAGACTTGTACAAGAACGAGGTCAGGGAGCTAGCCAGATATCTAGGATTGCCCCCGGAGATATCTGAGAGGCAGCCTTTTCCAGGCCCGGGGCTCCTGATTAGAGTGGTAGGAGAGGTAAAGAGGGAGAAACTTAATGTAGAGAGGAGGATGAATGCAGTGGTAGAGAGGGCACTTTCGAAGAAAGGTCTTTCTCAATACTTCGCCGTGGTCTTTGATTCTGATTCTAAACAGGATGAGCAGAAGTCAGCAGAAGTGGGAGCTAGAGTCAAGGTCTACAAAGCAAGGGCTACGGGCGTGAAGGGAGACGTGAGATCTTATGGGCACATAGCTTCCGTAGAAGGAGACCTTAACTACGACAAACTCAGACAGACCGTGATGGCATTGTCAAAGTACGATATAACCCACGTGATGTATCTGGTGAAGCAGAGAGACCATGGGAAATACTCAGTCGGCATACGTGCAGTTCACACTGACGACTTTATGACGGCTGACGTGCCTATGATAGAGCATGGAGAGTTGTTGTCAATAGCAGAAGAGATAATGAAAGACCAGTCGGTCAAGGAAGTTCTCTTCGACGTTACGTCCAAACCTCCTGCGACGATAGAACTAGAGTGAGGCTCACAACCTAAGATTGGGGTAATGAAAAGAAATAAGGAAAAAAAGGGAGAGAAAAGGAAAGAAGGAAGGGTTACGTTCTTTCTCTGACCGCTGTACTTTACCCTTCAAACATGTTGTCCAACGCTTTAGCTATGTCCCTGATGGATATGATACCTTTTAACGATCCGTTTTGATCTACCACGGGTAGGTGTCTTATGTTATAAGATCTCATTAGGCTTAGAGCTCCCGTCACTGGTGCGTCTTCTCTAACGGTAATTAGAGATGACGTCATGGCCTCCTCAATCGTTGATTCAATTGACTTATCTTTCCCTAAAGACCTCACTATATCCCTTTCTGTTGCTATGCCTATTGGTTTTCCTGACTCGTCTACAATTATCACTGAGCCCACGTTCTTCTCCGTCATTATCTTAGCTACTTCCTTTATGGTAGATTTTCTCTGGGCCGATACTACACCTTCTTTCATATATTCTTTTACTAACTCTTCTTCCATATTAGAAAATTAATTGGAAAAAACTTTAAGCTCTCCTATCAATAGATTACATATGAATCTAACGGTAGCAAGGCTCAAGTTAAGTATGTTGATGGCCAGCATAGGAATAATTCTGCTCGGCTTAGCAGTAGGTCTAGTAGTAGCCAAACTAGCATTTGGGGCTTCTATCGGGACAACTATGATATTAGGGATCTTGACTTTCATTGTGATACTTAACGTGATACAGTGGCTCTTCGGTCCTTATCTCATTCAAGCCGCATATCACGTTCATGAGGTCACCATTAACGATGCCCAGTATTCATGGCTTTACAATCTGGTTGCAGAAGCTGCGTCTTATAATAAGATAAGTATGCCTAAGGTGTTTATAGCCGACGTCCCCTTCCCTAATGCGTTTGCCTATGGCAGTCCTATAGCAGGGAAAAGGATAGCCTTCACAATGCCCATTTTAAGGTTATTAAACAGGGAAGAACTCTTGGCGGTTGCAGGCCATGAGTTAGGTCATCTTAAACACCGTGACGTAGAGGTCATGTTGGCTGTAGGTCTAATACCAGCACTCATATTCTACTTAGGTTACTGGATGTTCTGGGGAGGGATGTTCGGTGAAGGAAACGGAAGGAACAACAACGGTGGATTAATCCTATTGCTAGGGCTTGCAATGGTAGTAGTGAGCTATCTCTTCCAGTTCTTAGTTCTCTTTATAAATAGAATGCGTGAATCTTACGCAGACGTGAACTCTGCAACCACAGTCCCCGGCGGTGCGGAGAACCTACAGATCGCACTAGCTAAATTGACTCTCTCTACTGATCCAAAAGCCATGGAGAAATATAAGAGAAAGCAAGGGGCTACTGGTCAAATAAGTAGCATGCTGTTCTTCAACTCCCCCACGGACGAGGAAGTTCCCACTTATAACGCGAAAGAGCTAGTAGAGATATGGAAGCATACAAAGGTCTCTCCTTTTGCGGATTTCTTCATGGACCACCCACACCCGGCTAAGAGGATACAGTTACTGGAAAAAATGAAATATTCCAATAGTTAACTTTTTCCCTTCTTTATGTAATATATATATGGATATATATAAATAAGAAATATTTTTTAATTTAAGCTAGATTTGTATCCTCGTCACTTCTATCTTGGGTTGAACTTCTATGCAGAAATATAGTCACGTTATTCTAATAAAAGACATATAATAATATAATAATAATAAAAAATATTATTCAGATAACATGAAATAAAGGTTCACTCATTCTCTATATATTTTTATAGAGTAGTATATTGTTTAATTAGCTTATACTTAAATATAGTAAAATCTCGAGTAGTTTATGGTAAATCGGAGATTCGGACTGATTATTTTAGTTGCCATGCTGATTACAATAGTTCCATTTCATGCGTCTTCTGGAGACAATTGGTACGTCAGCATGAATCCCTCTCAGATTAAGCTGGTATTGGGACCAGATAACTCCTCTTACATTGAAACTTGTCTTTCTCATGCTAGACACGCTGTTTACGCTGAGGTTTACGAGATCACCTGCACTGCTTTTACGGATGACTTGATTAACTTGGCTCAACACGGAGTTGAAGTATACCTAGTTCTGTCTGGTCACGTCTACGGGGGAATTCCGTCTGATGAGAACGAATGCGTCTCCCGCCTGAACTCATCAGGCGTTCACGTAAGGTTTCAGTATAACTTCACTTACGTACACTCAAAGGTATTCGTGATCGACAACTCCACGGTAATACTGGGATCCATGAACCCGACTTATTACGGGTTTAACGTGGACAAGAGCGTAGACCTAGTAATCCAGAACTCCACCATAGCGAAAGTCTACGCGACGATAATATTAAACGATTACAGGAACGTACCTACCAACTCCGTAAACTACCCCGGCATAGTGGTATCTCCAATAAACAGCGACAGTCGCATTTCAACGTTGCTTTCACAACCAGGGACGCTTTACATAGCGATGGAAGAACTATACCCTAGCTCCGATCTCTTCTCGGAGATTTCCTCACATAACACAATTATAGGAGTAGTGTCCACGTACTCTGAGGACAGCGAAGCCTCATCTCAGTTTGGGTTAGCCCAAGACAAAGACATGGTAGCTAAGGTGATAGTAGTAGGAGACTACGTCTACGTAGGTTCCGTAAATTTAGATTCCACGTCGTTGACTGAAAATAGGGAGCTAGGGATCATCGTGAAAGACCCACAGCTGGCGTCCCAGCTAGAGGCTGTAATATCCAGCTGGGGAGGGCACCCTTACCATCCTTCCTTCTTCGATAAATATAAGGAATATATTGCAATAAGTGTAGTCGTGATTCTCATAATTTTGGCATTTGTAATTAGAAAATACAGAAAACAGTGAGAGGATTGTGGCAGGAGAAATAGTTTTGATTCATTTTTAGAAAATGTTTTGAAGGCATTTTACGCAAAAATTAAAGAAAAGAGAGGAACTTCACGTTAGCCTTCTTTCGTTCTAAAAATTTTTTGGGTAACTTCAGAGAATTTTTAAAGTGACGTTGAAACTTAATCTTGAATGCCAGTACTAAAGTTTCCCTTAGAGTGGTACGAAATTATCGAAAGGATCTCTAAAAATAGGAAAGAAAACTTCGCTAAGACCCTAAACTATATTGCCAAATCAGAGGAGTGCATTGGGCTAGACTACGTAGAGCCAACTTCCTTTAAAAAGGTAGAGGTCTCAAGTCAGATTGATTCTACATATTTTATGAAGAAAATTAAATATTTTCTCTTTTGCAGGTGAAGTTATGGAGAAATCTGACGTAGGGCTCGTGAGGGTAGGCATCTATAACTTGTTGATAAAGCTTGTCATAGCTCCGCTCTCCTTTTTGTTCTCCTTGCTTGTAGTGAAGTATCTTTCTAACCCTCCCTATGGTTTGGAAGTGTTCGGGACGTGGCAATACATCTTCACTTTGATAATTGGTTACTTCACTATACCTGCTGATATGTTTTCCCTCCTTACTTCTAGGTATTCCTCGGAGGGAAGACCTGTAGGTGGTATCCTCATACTGAACGGTATATCCGGTCTTATCTCCTCCATTGTTTTCCTCTTTCTTATACCCTATTTTGTCTATGAATCTAAATACAACTATCCAGAATATTTTTATATTTCTATTTCATTAATTCTAATTTACTATCTATACAAGATATCGAATGCTATGGTGTTGGGTAGGTCTCCTAAGAGAGTGGGCGAGATTACAGCTGTATTCCAAGTGGTGAGGCTTTCTTCAGCAGTCGTATTGATGTTCGTCCTCAATCTGTCCATAGAAGCGGTAATTCTAGCGTACGATCTGGGTTACTTGGCACAGATATTCCTGAACGTGTTATCGGTCAAGTCTAACCTAAAGATAGACATGAAAATAGCTACTACAGCTGTGAGAAAATCCCTCCCGATAGCAGTATATTACCTTCAAAACATGGTTGAAGCCAGCTTGGTTTGGATAGTCGTAGCGATAACTGGAAACACGGTTACGGTATCTTACTTTGAATCTGCTTTCGTTTTAGCTAACGTGATTACGTGGTCTCAAGCTACCCAGACGGGGTTGATCAAGAAGCTCTCCGAGACTAAGGACCCAAGAGTCTTGGAGACCTCATTGAGGCTTTTCTCCATAGCGTCGGGTCTCTTTATGGTCCTGATATTTGCAGAAGGAAAGGACGTGCTTTTTAAACTCAGGCCTGAATACATCAACTCCATATATGCCCTTTACATTATCTCGTTCTCAAACCTATTGAGGGGAGTATACGTGATTTTTTACCAGAGCATATTGATGAAAGATGAAACCCTAGCCTACGGGAGCGAGGGAGAACTTAGGGGAAAGATAGCTAAGCTTACAAGAAGCAACTTGTTCCTTTCCTTAGCAGGTGTGTTGCTTTCAGTATTTCTAATGGAGGCAACTAGGAACGACCCTCCATACGTCATCGCCATAGCCATGTCAGTAGGTCTGTTAATGAATTCGCTCTCCATGCTTTTCACGTCATACTCTTCCTCTAGGTCGCTTTATAATTTCAGAATATCCGCAGACATGTTCATACCCATAGTAATATCATTCGTGGGCATACCATTGAGCTTCTTCATGTTCACCAGATCTTATGTTGACATGTTCCTATATGCCTTTATTACCATAGCAATCTTCACTGCCCTGAACTTGGTCAATCCCTACTTTAGGCTACTCTTGCGCAACGCGAGAGGATTTATAAGATCGCTGAAGTAATGGAATGCATGTCAGGTCTTGAAATCAGGATGAAAAGACTATTTCAAAATAAGCGAGCATTCGTAGTAGCTCTAGACCACGGGTTGGTCATGGGCCCGATGAGGGGATTGGAGTCACCAGCCCAAGTAGTTCCGAAGCTCAGAAGCGCCGACGCACTTCAGATGAGCCCTCCTATGGTCAAGACTGTGAAGGAGAACTTCTTCTCGCGTTCCTCACCTATGCTGATAGCCAGGCTGGACACTGCCAACGTCTGGAGAGATAAGTACCTGGAACACAAGGAAGGTTACTACTCACAGCTGTTCACAGTAAAGGACGCAGTAAAAGCTGGGGCTGACGCTGTAGTCACTTACTTAGTCGTAGGTTACGATTCAGACCAAGTGGAGGGTTATAACCTCGAGTCCTTGGCTTCGATCAGATCAGACGCTGAGGACTTCGGAATTCCCTTCATAGTGGAGCCCCTTTACGTTGTGAGAGGAAACCCAGATTCAGTGAAGGATGTAGAGGTGGTAAAGTATGTTACTAGGCTAGCCTCAGAGCTAGGTGCAGACATCCTTAAGGTAGACTACACTGGGAAGAACTTCTCAGACGTTATAAAAGTAGCATTCTCACCCATTCTCATTAGGGGAGGGCCAAAGACGTCTAACGACTCTGAGTTTCTGTCAATGCTGAAGGAAGCTTTAGACGCTGGAGCTAGCGGTATAACAGTAGGGAGGAACTTATGGCAATCAAAGGACCCCGAGTCGATGGCAAAGTCCATAGCAAAGTTAGTCCATGAAAATGCAGACGTTGGACAAATTTTAAAAGAACTGGAGCAATCTTAATACGATGCGTTTTGGGAAAGTTTGCCCTATAAAATTGTTTTCTTATAGCTTACTTGCAATTATAGTTGCGGTATATACTTATTTCACCGTGATGACGTACGCTTTTGTAAATGCCTACATAGGGGATGAAGTCTGGTACCCTACGGCGGCTTACAATATCCTCAAGATTATATTTCACATAACCCCTCCTATGTATTTTCCTTAC
The DNA here is from genome assembly GCA_002495845.1 of Sulfolobus sp. UBA167. Lineage (GTDB taxonomy): Archaea > Thermoproteota > Thermoprotei_A > Sulfolobales > Sulfolobaceae > Sulfuracidifex. The sequence continues at coordinate 25,270 of DAHF01000083.1, read as the reverse complement.
TCTAACGAGCAGGGCATCCAAACTTACGTTAACACCTGCCATCCTCCACTAGCAAAGTACTTCATGGCAAGTACGATAATGATTTTCGGATACCAGCCTTTCGCTTGGAGGATATGGAGCTGGGTTTTGGGAGACTTGACCTTGGTAGTAGCTTTCTTTCTAGGGAAATATCTGCTCGGAAATCAGGGTACTAAGGCTTATCTGGGCGGTATAGTTTCGACCCTCCTTGTCGCTCTAGATCCTAATTTCTGGTTGCTCCACGGGGTAGCCATGCTAGAAATCTATGTGTCGTTCTTTGGTATACTTTCGCTCTATTTCTTGTTGAAGAAAAGATTGTTATTGGCAGCCATCTCTTTGGGGCTAGCGATGGCGTCGAAGGAGCCAGCGTACCTTTTGGTTATTCCATTCCTTTACTACGTGGGCGAAATAAAGCGAAGCCCAGTGGACAGGTCAATATATGGCTTGGGCGTTCCCATACTAACCTTTGCTACCGCTTCTATTCCGATCATTGCATATTACGGAGGTATAATCAAATGGCTAAAGGGCACATTTCTAGATAGAGCGTCATGGGACATAACTAACGGGCACATCAGCTTGGCAGACGTGTCTCAGATATCTACTCCTTGGGGCTGGTTCTTGAACATACATCCCTTCTGGATGGGGTTCCATTTCTATGCTACTACTAATCCATTCATCATGATATTGTGGCCAATTCTGACAGTCCTTGTTATACTAGCGAAGGAGAAGAACTTGATATTTACTAGCATGTGGGCATGGACAGAGTGGCTTGGTTTCCTCATGGTGTATTTCTTGGGAAACCATACCTTGTTCAGCTTTTACGTAACTGACTTCTCCCCAGTGATGGACGTCTTTGTTGCCGTATCGATGATCTACTTGGTAGATAGGTTCGTAGTTCATCAGGACAAAACAAAGGCTGAGGAGACTTTAGTATCTGGAGCTGGACCTAAAGATGGAACAGACGCTGGCGAAAAGTAAGGTAGAGAAACTTTAATACAAAACGAGACAACAAGTTCATCTGTATGTCAAATAAAGAGGATAGACAACATCAGCAACAATCCCCTAAAGAGCTAAAGAGGGAAATTGGGTTCAAGGATCTGGTCTTCCTATCCCTTGGAGGTCAGTCTCCTTTTTTGAGCATAATATTGTACGGAGCAGAAGCGCTTGTCCTAGCAGGGCTTTTCGGTCCCATCGCAATTATTCTGGGCACAGTTCTAGTCTTGGCTAACGGTCTTGCCATATATGAGCTTTCAAAGAGGTTCACCAAAGCTGGGGGTTATTATACATATGCCTTTTATTCCCTCACAAGAAGGTTAGGTTTCGAAACGGGTTGGGTATACTTACTATACTCAGTAGGATACGGTGCGGCATACATCCTAGGAGCAGGCTACGTATTCTCTACAATTCTTGGATTTTCACCTTGGATAGTAGTTCTTATAGTCTTAGGAGTTGGATCCCTCCTTGTTGTAAGCGGAATAAGACCTTCTTCAAAGTATGCCATGTTAGCGAGCATATTGGAGATCTCTCTCATGACAGTTTTAGCTGT